>JBJOIR010000072.1:0-10414 GCA_046047055.1 Pseudomonadota bacterium
GAACCGGACAGGAACGATGGAGCTCGTACTTTTTGAAATCGGCCAAGGGCGTTTTGCCCTGAGGGCGGCCGCTGTGGGCAAAGTGCTCGACGCTTTGCCCATCACGCCCTTGCCCTATGCCCCTCGCGATGTCGAGGGTCTGATCAATGTGGCGGGTTCCGTATTGCTCAAAGTCGACTTGGCTTTGCGTCTGGGCTTGACCGCACGCAGCACCGACCCCGAGGGCAACTTGCTGGTCATCATGACCGGCGCCGAGTCGGTTGGGGTGCAGGTGGACCGTGTCTTCAACAAGGTCACGCTGGACGATGCCGACATCCATTTCCACCAAGCCAGCGACCGCCAAGACATGATCATTGGCGAGTTCACCTTGCAAGACCAAATGATCTTGTTGGTGAACGAACGCGCGTTGGGCTTGCAAGACATGCAACCCGAAGGCGTGCCCGATGGCGGTGGCGGCCTGATTGGCTCGGTGGCCGACCTGACGCAAGCCCAAATCGACGAGGCTGTGCTGTCGGATATGCCCACCGTGTCGGTGTTGGACGGCGGTGAAACCTATGCCTTGCACATGCAAAACGTGCAAGAAATTGTCGAAACCATGCCGCTCACGGCCTTGCCCGGTTCGGGTCCTGAGGTCATGGGCTTGATGCAGTTGCGTGGCCAGGCCTTGATGGTCTTGTCATTGGCCCGTCTGTTGGGTCGCCCCAGCGTGGCTGCGCCCAAGTTTGTTTTGGTGGTTGGCGTCGATGGCACCCGTGTGGGCCTGTCGGTGACGGACATTGTGGGCATCGAGCGTTACTCGAAAGAAGACCTGCAACCCGTCTCTGGCGGTGACAGCCAGCTCGAAGGTTATTTGCCCGGCACCCAAGAGCGCGAAGGCCGCATGACCGGCTTGATCGCACTCGATGGCTTGGTGCCTGAAGAGGGCTTGGCGGTTTACCGCCGTTACTTGATTTCTGAAAGTGCACAAATGGCAGACACCCAAGACAAAGGCCTCAGAACGGTCCGGCGCTTGCTCGGCTTCCGTTTGGGCCATGAGCGTTGTGCCCTGGACTTGTCGCAGATCGACCGCGTCGAAGAGTACACCGCAGGCATTGACTTGCCCGAGGGCGACGAGAGTTTGACGGGTGTGATTCAGATCAAGGGCGAGATTGCGCCGATTCTGGATTTGCGTTCGATTTTGTCCATCACGCCGCTCGAGACATCTTCTTATGTGGTCGTCCGCGTGGACGGTGCCCCTTGGGCGCTGATCGTCGACAAGATCGACCGCGTCATCGAAATTCCCGAAAAAGACATTACCCCAGTGCGCACCCAACAAAGCGACTACCTCACCGAAGTGGGTCGCTTGGACGGTGAATTGATTTCGTTGCTCTCTCTTGAGCCACTTGCCAGCAGCGCACGCGCATAACCAGGAGCTCAATTGTCTAAAGACAACGTCAAAGATTTGATCACGCAAATGAAGGCGGCGGTCAAGAGTGCGCAAAACACTCAAGCCAGCCAAGCCCCCGCTCGCCAGCCGAGCGCGCCTGCTGCGCGAACCTCTGCGCCTGCGCCCGCAGCAGAGGGTGCCGATTCGCCCGCGGTGTTGGCCCTGATCAACGAGCTCATGGCGGGGGTGGAAACACGCTTTGGCATCAAGCCCGGCTCATTGGTCGAACGCAAGTTGGTGCGCATTTTGAAAGACATGCCGATTGCCATCTTGCGCGACTGGATTTCCAGCATGAACAGCTGCTCGTCGGAGCACTCGGAATGGCAATCGTTGGTCGAAAACTTGACTGTTCACGAAACCTATTTCTGCCGCGACCCCGACCTGATGGGCATGCTGGCCGATGAAATCTTGCCCGGCCTGATCGCCTCTCGCGAGAGCCACCAGCAGCTGCAAGTGTGGTCGGCCGCCAGCTCCACCGGTGAAGAGGTCTATGACTTGGCCTACACCTGCATGCGCGGCTTGCACAAAGCCGGCAAAGCGCGTCAATACGATGGCAACAAATTGGCCCCCGACCGTGGTTGGTCCCTGTATGTGCTGGGCACCGACATCTCTAACCAAGCCCTGCGCACAGCGCGTGAAGCGGTTTACGGCGACTTGGGCATGGGCTCGTTTCGCAACTTGCCCGACACCTGGAAGGGCATGTTCGAAGAAGTCACCATTCCACCGGCCAACGCCATGGCGGGGGTGAACTACTTCAAGATTCGCGAGTGGGTGCGCCAGTGCACCCGCTTTGAGCGCTTTAACCTGATGAACAGCCGCCCACCCGTGCAACGCATGGACTTGGTGTTTTGCCGCAACGTGCTGATTTATTTCGAAGATGCGGTCAAGCGTGCGGTGCAAATCATGTTGGCCCGCTCCATGTCGCAAGGCGGCGTGTTGGTCATGGGTGCCTCGGTGCAAATGTTGGCGCCCGAGTATTTCGAATCCCGGTTGGGCAAAGGCGGACCTTGGTATATCCGCAATGGGGTCCCCGTATGATTCGTTTGCTGATTTCGGATGACTCTGCTTTCATGCGCATCGCCATCAAAAAGATGGTGGAGAGTGATCCTGAGATTGAAGTGGTGGGCGAAGCCAGAACGGGGCAGATGTGCGTCCAGATGGCTGAGCAGATCAAGCCCGATGTGATCACCATGGACGTGGAAATGCCCGTGATGGATGGCCTGGAAGCCACGCGCCAGATCATGGCCCGTTGCCCTTGCCCGATCATCATGCTGAGCAGCTTGACCGAGCGCAATTCGGTCACCACCATCAAAGCGCTCGAATTGGGCGCGGTCGATTTCATTGCGAAAAAGTCTTCTTTCGTGCAACTCGACATCGTGAAAATCGGTGGCGAGTTGGTCGACAAACTCAAATACTGGGCCAAAAAACGCTCGCGTTTGAGCTTGATGCAGACCCGCACGGTCAATTTCGCCCCCAAGGTGGACACGCAACAACCGGTGCACCTGCGCCGCGTCGATGCGTCTGCGCCGCCCGGCTTGGTGGTGTTGGGCATTTCTACCGGTGGCCCCGCCACCTTGCCCATCATGCTCAAAGCCATGGGCCGTTTGTCTTGCCCGATGGTGGTTGCGCAGCACATGCCGCCCATGTTCACCAGTGGTTTCGCCTCGCACCTGCGCGCCGAAACTGGCCTTGAAGTGGTGGAAAGCAAAGACGGCATGGAGCTCTTGCCTGGCATGGTGGTGATCGCCAAAGGCGGCACCGATGTGGTCATTCGCGAGCCATTCCCTGGCAAGTTGATGGTCTACGAAAAAACCGATCCCGAAGCCTCGATTCACCCCAATGCCGATGTGTTGTTCCGCTCGGCGGCCGGTGTGTCGTGCCCGGTGACTGCGGTCATCATGACGGGCATGGGCAGCGACGGCGCCAAAGGCGGCAAAGACCTGGTGTCGCGCAAAGCGGCGCACGTGTTTGCGCAAGAGCCCAGCACCTGCATCGTGGACGGCATGCCCTCCTCGGCGATTGATGCGGGCATCGCCTCGGCGGTGTTATCGCCACAAGACATTGGCGCTAAGTTGGCCCGTATGGCCGGCCAGCGTGAACCCCTGAATCTGAAAACTCCCACACTTACCTGAATAGAGATTGCACCATGACGAAAAAAAATATCCTGATTGTTGACGATTCGTTTGTCATGCGAGCCCTGTTGCGTGGCATCGTGACCTCGGACCCCGATTTGGCTGTGTGCGGAGAAGCCACCAACGGTTTGGAAGCCTTGCAAAACATCAAGGAACTGAACCCTGACTTGGTGTTACTGGACATCGAGATGCCGCACATGGACGGCATTGAGTGCTTGAAGCGCCTGCGCCTCATGAGCAAAGTGCCGGTGATCATTGTCTCGTCGGTGGCCCAAGCCGGCTCGCCACAAGCTTTGGACGCCCGCAAGTTTGGCGCGGCCGAAGTGATTGCCAAACCCTCGGGTGCCATGAGCCTCGACTTGAACGCGAAAAAAGGCCACGAAATCGTGACCGCATCGCGCAAAGTCTTGGGCCTGTGAGATGACCTTTAATTCAGCGCTTCGAGAGGTGACCGATGTCTGATGATTTTCTAGAAACGATATGGGTTCAGTATGCGGTCGAAACCGAAGAGCACATCGAAAGCATCGAGTCCTTGCTGGTCAAGGCCGATGCCGAAGAGCTGAACGCTGAAGAAATTTCGGGCCTGTTCCGGGCCTTCCACTCGCTTAAGGGTTTGAGCCGGGTGATGGAGTTGACGGCGCTGGAGGCCATTGCCCACCGCGCGGAAGATTTGTTGGGATTGGTGCGCGAGGGCCAAACCTCGCTCGACAAAACCACGGTGGATGTGTTGCTGCGTGGCTTGGATGCCATCAAGGTCTTGCGCGATTTGGCGGTCTCGCAGCGCTCGGACGGCGACAAACCCGAAGAACTGTTGAAAGAGCTGGAGCGGGCATACCGCAAAGTCACCAGCGGCGGCGATGAGCCCGCGGCCGAAGCCCCTGTGGCTGCAGCCGCTGCACCAGCGGCCGCCCCCGATACGGGACAGGCAGCCACTGCTGCTGCGCCAGCTGCTGCATCGGCGCCGGCGGCGGCACCCGCCCCAGCCGGCAAGCCATCAGAGACCAGCGACAAAGAATCGGTGTTCTTGCGCTTGGTCAAGCACGGTCTGCCGGTGCTCGAGCAATTGGCCACCTCGATTGCCTCCAAGCAAGAGCCATCGCAAATTTTGAGCGTGGCCAACGACATTCGCGGCCCCTTGGGCTGGATGCTCAAGGCCTCCGCCAAGCAAGGCTACGCGGGCTTGAACACCCGCATCGAAGACATTCTGGCCGCCTTGCCCACCACCGAAGAAGTGTCTGCCAAAGATGGCGAGCACGTGGTGGATGTGATCGTGGCGTTCTTGAGCGATCTGCGCACCTTGAGTGAAACCTCGGGTTCGGACTTGGGTGGCGAATCTTTGGCGCAGGTTTTGGCCCGCACGCTGAAAGAAAACCTGAACCACTTGCTGATTCAGATCACGGCCAATTTGGACCTGTTGCAATCGGGTGAGGGCAGCATCGACGAGGTCTTGGCCGACCAGATTTCACAAGAGTTCTCGCGCGTGCAGGGTTACCTGTCGTCGCTTTACCCCAGCATGCACTGCGAAGTACCGCTGTTGTTGATGGACGCTTACGCCCGGGCTGCGCGCAGCCAAATGGGCATTTACGACGAAGTGATTGCGGTCACACGCGACGGTGTTCAGTTCATCCAAGGCTTGACGGCTAGCACCAAAAAAGACCCGCTCAAGCAAGATGGCATGCAGAGCAAGCAGGATCAGCTGATTCAGCGCATGCGTGACTACCTGTGGTCTCACGACAGCGCGGGCGCGGCACCGGTTGACGCTATCAAGGCTTTTGTGGCCTCGATGAACATTCCGCACGAGTTGGCCGAGTTGTTGTCGCCCGACAACATGCGCGAGTTGATGGAGTTGATCCAAGACGGTGCGAATGCCTTTGTCATCATGGCCCACTTGGAATCGTCCGAGAAAGTGGCCACCGATTTCTTGAGCTGGGTGCATGGCGATGGCCGTGTCATCACCAACCGCACGGTGTTTGTCGACACCGCAAGCTGGTACGAGATGCTCTACATCTCCAAAGCCGAGCGCGGCACCATCCAGTCCGAGTTGGAAGCCATTGACGCCGGCCACGGCCTGATTCGCCTGATGGGCCAATTGGGCAAAGACTACAAGCCGCAGCCCATCGCTCCCTTGACGGCAACGCCTGAGTCCACCGCCGTGGTGCAAGCGGCTGCCGTGTCGGCCAAGGCCCAAGCCTCGGCGGCTAAAGCGCCGGCATCCTCACCTGCCGCTTCTGCGGCTGCACCTGCTGCGGCCCCAGCAGCCCCTGCTGCAGTCCCAGCCAGTGCCGCACCTGCCGCAGCCGATGCCCCAACTGCTGCTGTTGCGCCCCGCGCGGCTGCGCCCAAGCCAGCCGCTGCAGCCGCACCTGCGGCGCCCAGCTCTAACGTGATTCGGGTGCCGGGCGAAATGCTCGACCAGTTCATGAACCAGATTGGCGAGATGGTGTTGGTGCGTGGCCAATTGGCGCACATCATTTCTGACCACCGTGTGCGCGATTTGGCGATTCAATTGCGACGCGACAGCGATGCTGTCTCGAGCGGCGAGGGCAGCAGCACCGCCGACTTTTTGAAGCTGGTGGAGTTGGTCGAAGACCAGTCGCGCCGCTTGCAAGAAACCGATGCCTTGATTCAAGGTGCCTTGTCGCGCTTGCAAGACAGCGTGATGGGCTTGCGTGTGGTGCCCGTTGAGTTGGTGTTCAAACGCTTCCCCCGCATGGTGCGCGACTTGGCGCAGGCCCAAGGCAAGCAAATCCGTTTGGAGTTGCTCGGCCAAGAGGTCAAGATCGACAAGGCCATGGTCGAGTCGCTGGCCGACCCGTTGCTGCACATGGTGCGCAACAGTGCCGACCACGGTGTCGAAAAGCCCGAAGAGCGACGCGCTGCAGGCAAGCCCGAAGAAGCGGTGATCCGCATTCAGGCCGAGCAGCAGGGCAGCCGCATCATGATTCGCGTGACCGACGATGGCAAAGGCATTGACGCCGAGCGCGTGCGCGCCAAAGCCGTGGAGCGTGGTCTCATCAAAGAAGACGAAAGCCACCAACTGTCGAAAGAAGACATCCTGAAATTCATTTTCAGGGCCGGTTTCAGCACCGCCGAGGTGGTCACCGAAACCTCCGGTCGCGGTGTCGGTATGGATGTGGTGCGCACCAACGTCATGCGTTTGGGCGGCAGCATTCACCTCGACTCTGAAGTCGGTCGCGGCACCATTTTCACCATGCAAATGCCCCTGTCTGCGGCTGTGCAAGAGGTGTTGTTGGTCAACACCGCCAACCAGACGCTGGCCATTCCTGGCCGTTATGTGGCCGAGTTGGTGGAAGTCGACGAGTCGCAGTACCAAACCGTCAAAGGTCGCTCCGCCATTTTGTTGCGCGGTACCTTTTTGCCGGTGGTGCGTCTGGAAGATTTGCTCGGTTTCCCGGCCGTCAACCACGACTCGCACCGTTACATCGTGGTGTTGTCCGACGGGCAACGCACCTTGGGCGTCTCGGTCTCCGAGTTTGTGGGTCGCCAAGAGTTGTTCACCAAAGACATTCACCCGCGCTTGTCGGCCTTGCCCGGCGTGGGCGGTGCCTCGATCTTGGGCGACGGCCGTGTGGTGCTGATTTTGGACGGCGCGGCGATTTACCGCTTGGCCGAAAATGCGCCGGCACCCGGCATGGCGACCGAAGTCACCTCAGACGCCTGAACCGACTGAGCACACAAACCATGGCCATCTATCTGCAAGTTCGCTCAGGTCCTGTCTACCTCATGCTCGACGCTTTGGCGGTGCATGAGGTGCTGGGCCTTGAAGGGAAGATCGATGGCGCGCAAGGCCATGTTGAATGGCGCGACGATGTGTTGTCGGCCATCGACATGGCCGAGCTGCTGGGCTTTGAGTCTCCAGCGCCGGTGATGGGCGTGGTCTACACGCCCGAAGATGACGGGCTGCCCATCATGCTGATGGTGGAAGAAGTGTTGGGCCTGAAAAATTTGTCAGCGCAAGACTGGAGCAAGATGCCCCGCATCCCTGTCGACTCTGCGCGCTACATCGACGGTGTGTGGCTCGAGCCACAACACGAGCGCCAGTCGTTCAGGTTCAGGCGGCCAATGCCGCAGGCGCTGGCGACAGCGGACGACGCCTCAGCGTGATTCGAAGAGTTCGGGCAAGACCGAACGCACCGCATTTTGCAGCGACAGCTGCATCAACAAAGCTTCCAACACCGGCCTGATCAAGGTGGTCTGCTTCATGACGGTCTCTTGCAAGGCGAGGGCCGTGATTTCGGTGCACACCAGATCGCTCACTGCCACGGCTTTGGCGCTGCGCACGCCGCCACTCAAAATGGCTTGCTCGCCAAACGACTCGCCGGGCGTTAAGCGGACCAAAAACGTATTGGCCGGGGGCACAAACAAATCCACTTCGCCCGATTGGATGACGTAAAACGTGTCCGCCGAGTCGCCCCGGTTGAACAAAACATCGCCGGCCGCATAGTGCCGTGAGGGAAATTGGGGACTGTTCATGAAACGCGTTCGGTGTGCACGCCCTGACCCAAAATGCGGGCCAGAGTCACCTGACACAAGCTGCGCAAAGCGGGGTGGGTTTGCTGAATCTCGGTCAGGGCTTGGGCGATAGGAATGCTGCGGGTGTGCACCACCGAGTCCGAGGTGACGCGCCATTTGCTGGCTTGGCCCGACAGGCCTTCGGCCAAACCAATCACCGCACCGGGCCCCAAATGGAACTGGGTGTCGCCACAGGTGGCGATGGCTTGCCCCTGAAAAATGACCATGGCTTCTTGAATTGGTTGGCCTTGCTCCATCAACAAAGTGCCCTTGTTGAAGATGTGGCTGCGCATCATGTCTGACGACCACAAGCGGCAAAACAGGTGTTCTTCGCTGCTGAGTTTGTCGGCTTGTTGGGCGCTGGTTTCGGGCAGTTGGGCCGGGTCAAGCGCGCCGAGGCGCAACAACTTTTGCATGTTGATGCCAAAGTACAAATCGCTCATGTTGTCAGGTCGGAGAGTACTTGAGGCAAAACCAAACGGTCGTGGGCAAGAAAAGTGGAGGAGGGCGTCAATTGAAGCTCGATCTCGGCGGCCGAGGCATCGTCGCGGCTGGGGTCGTGGTGCGTGAGCGCCAAGGCGCGGGCTTGGCAGTGCTCGTAAAAGCGAACCCCTTCTTGCCAAGTCGAATGCCCCCAGCCCTTGAACGGCGCAAAGTTGCGGTCGTCGTAGCTGGAGTCCCAAATCACCAAACCGGCACCGTGGGCAAAGCGGGCCAAGGCCTCGTCTTTTTCGGTGCCATGCTCGTGGTCACTCAGGTAGACCACAGAAGCATCGCTTTGTTCGTGGGAGATGCGGTAGCCCGAGCCGCCGCCGGGGTGGTTCAAGGGGCTGGTTTGAATGTTCCAGCCGTCCACCCGCAAGCCGCTGGGCTCAATGGCCACCCATTGCATGTGGGGCGAAATCAGCGACAACGACACCGGAAAGCCTGCACCGCCATACACCGAGTTGATCTTGAAGCGCAGTTCGGCTTCGTCGGTGCAAGTGGCGCTGGCCAGGGTGAGCGTGCCTTGCTTCTTTTTTCCCAAGAAATAGGGCAAGCCCAACACGTGGTCGAGGTGAAAGTGCGACAGTACCACCACGTCATGCCCGGTGCTGGGCTCGGCGTGCATCAAACCAGTGCCGGCATCGATGAACACCTGACTTTGGCCGCAACTCAGTTGCACGCAACTCGTGTCGCCGCCCAAACGCTGGTGCGTGGGCAAGAAAAATGGGTAAGAGGCACGGGTACCCCAAAATTTGACGCTGAGTGGAAGGTCAGTGATCACTGTGCTGTGGCCCGTGAGCGTGTGGTGTGTGGGTTGGCGTGGAGTCGGAACTTAAGAATCGATTTTATCAGGTCAATTAAATATATTACGGGAAAGAAGAAAATTGCATATTTGGCAGATGATCCTGCAAATACCGCGAATATTAAGAATGTCGGATTAGAATTTGACGGCCTGTGGCACCGATTTTTGGGGCCCTTTCGGGGCCCTTCGCGGGTCCACACTGAAACCTTGAAAGCGCGCGAAATGAAGACTGGGACACAACGGTGGATGCCGCTGGTGGCGATCGGCTTGGCGGCTGCTTTGGGGGCACCGGTGCAGGCACAAACCCAAGATTGTTTGGGCCACGCACAAGCCACTACGGTCTACAAAGTGGCGGTGGTGCCGCAGTTCACGCCGGCTGAAATTTACAGCGTGTGGTCGCCTTTGCTGGACGAGATTGGCAAAAAAGGGCGCTGGTGCTTTCAGTTGATGGTGAGCCGCTCTATTCCAGAGTTTGAAGCAGAGCTGTTGGACGGCAAACCCGACTTTGCCTTCATGAACCCCTACCACCAGGTCATGGCGCACCGCAAACAAAACTACCGGCCGTTGTTGGCCGATGCGCAGTTGTTGACGGGCATTTTGGTGGTGCGCCAAGGCGGCCCGATCAAGCGCTTGGAAGACCTGAAGGGCAAGAGCATTGCTTACCCTGCGCCCAACGCTTTTGCGGCCACCTTGTTGACGCGTGCCTTGCTGGCGCAAAAGAAAATTGACACCCAAGCCGTGTTTGTCAAAACCCACACCAACGTTTACCGCGGCGTGCAACAAGGCGATGTGGCAGCGGGCGGTGGCGTGAACAACACCTTGACCCGCGAGTTGCCCAATTTGCAAAGCGAGTTGCAGGTGTTGTACGAAACACCGGGCTTTCGGGCGCACCCCATCTCGGCGCATCCGCGCGTGCCCGTGGCGCAACAAAATGCCGTGCGTGACGCCTTTTTGGCACTGGCCAGCAAACCCGAAGGGCAGGCCATGCTGAACAAAGCGCAACTGCCCAACCCTTTGGCCGTGGACCATGCCAAA
>JBJOIR010000073.1:0-10280 GCA_046047055.1 Pseudomonadota bacterium
GGTCGACAGACCCAAACCATTGACGGGCGGGTTCATCATGGTGATGACCGCGACATCGCCGTGGACTTTGTATTCAGCTGTCATGCTGCTGTTCCTTTGCGTGAATTAAAGGGGGTCGACAAAAAAGAACGGTCGTTCTATTTTGGTGGATTGTAGTGCTAAGCGGATCGAAATTCGAGCGGAATTGTCTCAACTGAGACGAAATTCAAACTTCGAGCCACTCTTTGCGAATGTAGGTGTTCTCGCGCAAGGCTTCGGGCGTGCCTTCGAACACGATGCTGCCGTGACCCATGACCAAAGCGCGGTCCGAAATCTTCATGGCAATGGTCAGTTTTTGCTCGATGAGCAGGACCGAAATCCCGCGGCTTTTGAGTTCTTCGAGATACTGACCCACCAACTCCACGATCTTGGGCGCCAAGCCCTCAGTCGGTTCGTCAATGATGATCAGGTCAGGATCGCCCATCAAGGTGCGACACAGCGTGAGCATTTGCTGTTCACCGCCCGACAACACGCCGGCTTCGGTGTGTTCGCGTTCTTTCAGTCGAGGAAACATGGCGTACATGTCCTCAAACGACCAGCGACCATTTTGGCCACTGCGTTTTTGTCCCAATTGCAGGTTTTGGTGCACCGTCAGCTTGGGAAAAATATCGCGGTTTTCAGGCACATAACCAATACCCAGGTGGGCGACTTCATAGGCTTTTTTGCCTTGGATGGCTTGTCCATTCCAGTCAACGCGGCCTTGGCAGTCGACCAAACCCATGATGGCCTTGGCGGTGGTGGAGCGGCCCGAGCCGTTGCGCCCCAACAAGGCCACAATCTCGCCCTTGGCGACCTCAAAACTCACGCCATGCAACACATGGCTTTTGCCGTAATAGGCGTGAAGGTTGTCAACTTGCAACATCAATGGCCTCCCACTTGGCTGTCAGCAACGGGTGAGCCCAGATAGGCCTCTTGCACTCTGGCATTGGCCCGCACGGCTTCTGGGGTGTCAAAGGCAATGACTTCGCCGTAAACCACCACCGCAATTTTGTCGGCCAAACCGAACACCACGCCCATGTCGTGCTCCACGGTCAGCAAGGTTTTTCCCACCGTCACTTCTTTGATGAGGTGGATGAAACGCGAGGTTTCGCTTTTGCTCATGCCGGCGGTGGGTTCGTCCAACAAAATGACGTCAGAGCCGCCTGCAATCGTCACCCCAATCTCCAGTGCGCGTTGCTCGGCATAGGTCAAATTGACCGCCAGCACATCGCGCTTTTTGTCCAAACGGATCATCTCGAGCAGTTGGTCGGCGCGCTCATTGGCGTCCTTCAGGCCCGACAAAAACTTGAAGAAGGTGTATTTGTAGCCCAGGCTCCACAGCACGGCACAGCGCAGGTTTTCGAAAACACTCAACTTGGGGAAGATGTTGGTGATCTGAAAACTCCGCGACAACCCCATGCGGTTGATCTCGTAAGGCGTCTTGTGCTGGATGGCTTTGCCGTTCAACAAAATGTCGCCACTGGTGGGCCCAAAACGGCCACTGATCAGGTTGAAGAGCGTGGATTTTCCCGCGCCGTTGGGCCCAATCACAGCGATGCGCTCACCTGGCTCAACCGCCAAGTTCACACCTCGGATGATTTCGGTCTTGCCGAAATTCTTCCGCACATCTTTCAGCTCCAATGCGTAGGTCGTACTCATACTGCAGTCTCCCGGCGCTTGATTTCTTTTTCAATCTCGGTCTGGATATCGCCCCAGTCCACAATAAATTGGCGCCTGGCCAACTCAAACAGACCCAAGCCGGTCAGCATGACAAAACCGGCACCAAACCAGCTGTCCAACCCCTTGGCATTCAGGGTGGCGCCCATGAATTTGACGGTATCACCCAATGCCGAATTGAGTTGCAGGTGGTAGACCATCTCGATCATGGCGCCTGCGCCGGTCAGCATGACGATGGCGGTCAGGCCCAAGCCCAAATAGCTGGTCCAAATTTGGCGCAGCTTACCGAACTTGGCAACCCGAAGGTTCATCATGATCAAACTGGCAATGCCGCCGGGGGCGTACATGACCATGAACAAGAAGACAAGACCCAAATAAAGCAACCAAGCCTTGGTCAGTTCGCTCAACAAGACAAAAGCAATGACCATCAAGATGGCACCAATGATGGGACCAAAGAAGAAAGTCGCGCCGCCCAAAAAGGTGAACAGCAAATAAGCGCCCGAGCGCCCTGCTCCCACCACTTCGGCGGTGACGATTTCAAAGTTGAGCGCGCCCAAGCCGCCGGCAATGCCAGCAAAAAAACCAGCAATGATGAAGGCGATGTAGCGCACACGCTGCGTGTTGTAACCAATGAATTCGACACGTTCAGGGTTGTCGCGCACCGCGTTCAAGATGCGACCGAGCGGCGTTTGTGTGAAGGCGAACATCAAAGCCACACATACAAAGGTGTAGGCCGCGATCAGGTAATAAACCTGAATTTGGGGACCATAGTTGATGCCAAAAAAGGCTTCGCCGGCGACGCGGTTGCCCGACACACCAGCCTCGCCCCCAAAGAACTCAGAGAACATGAGGGACATGGCAAACACCAACTCGGCCACGCCCAAAGTGATCATGGCAAATGGCGTGCCTGATTTGCGGGTGGTGACCCATCCCAGCAAGATGGCAAAGCCCATGCCCGCAACACCCCCCACGATGGGCAGCAAGCTGACCGGAATGTGCAACTTGCCTGCGGTCACCGCGTTCAGTGCATGGATGGCCATGTACGAGCCCAAGCCGGTGTAGACCGCATGGCCAAAACTGAGCATGCCGCCCTGCCCGAGCAACATGTTGTACGACAGGCACGCAATGACGGCGATGCCCATCTGGGCCAACATGGTGGTGGACAGGTTGCTGGTGAAGACCAGCGGGGCCATCAGCAACACCAGGGCAAACAAGCCCCAAATGATCCAACGGCCGACGTTGTAGGGTTTGAATTTGTAGACTGCAGCCATGACTTAACCCTCGCGAGTGCCCAAGAGACCCTTGGGCCGGAAGATGAGGATCAACACCAAGAACAAATACGGCAGGATGGGCGCGACTTGCGACAAGGTGAGTTTGGCAAAAGAATTTTCTTGCGTTGCGGCTGACAGGGCCCAACCCATGTCTTTGGCCAAAGTGAGGAAAGAGTAATCAATGGCCACGGCAAAGGTTTGGATCACGCCAATCAGCACAGAGGCCAAGAAGGCGCCTGACAACGAGCCCATGCCCCCGACCACCACCACCACAAAAATCACCGAGCCCACGGTCGCAGCCATGGCCGGCTCGGTCACGAAGGTGCTGCCCCCGATGACACCGGCCAAGCCAGCCAAACCTGTGCCGGCACCAAACACGAGCATAAAGACGCGGGGCACGTTGTGGCCCAAGGCTTCCGCCATTTCTGGGTGTGTCAAGGCGGCTTGAATCACCAAACCGATGCGGGTGCGGGTCAGCAACAGCCACAAAGAAATCAGCATCAACAAGGCGACCAACATCATGAAGCCCCGCGTGGCTGGAAATGGCGAACACACCACGCGAACGGCTGCGTCGGTGGCCGCACACAATTCGGCCGGCGCAGATCCCCAAACGACACTCAAGCCATTCACCGAGTGGTTGATGAGGGTGAAGGCGGAACTGCGAAGAATTTCAGGCGGTGGGAACTCGACGGCCGTTCGGCCCCAGACCAATTGCACCAACTCCAGCGCGACATAAGACAAGCCAAATGTCACCAGCAACTCGGGCACATGGCCAAAGGGATGCACTTTGCGCAGGGTGATGCGTTCAAAAAGAGCGCCACAGGCACCCACCATGAGCGGGGCCAGCACCAATGCGGGCCAAAAGCCGATCCAGCCAGACAAGGTGTGGCCAAAATAAGCGCCGATCATGTAAAAGCTGGCGTGCGCAAAGTTCAACACGCCCATCATGCTGAAAATCAGGGTCAGACCAGAACTGAGCATGAACAGCAACAGTCCGTAACTGAGACCGTTGAGCATGGAGATGATGAAAAACTCCATAAATACTGACACTTTCCAGGCTCTGCAAGAGCCTAACTTCGTTACCGAAAGTGGGTTGACAAATGCAACCCGAGACTAAGAGAGCGGCTCACAGACACAACAATGGCCCGATCACGGTTGTGAATATCGGGCCACTGTACCCATGCAATAAGACCAGAAGGTTCACCCTGCGAATCAGCTTCGCAGGGTGACCTAACTTGCCTTAGCCTGGGCGCTTCATCTGGCAGCTGGTCGGTGTGCTCGACACATAAGAAGGGAATTCCTTCACAGGTGCCAAAGTCATGCCCGTGTTTTCAGGGCTGTAGGGGTACTTCTTGTCGGCTTTTTGCCAAACCGTCATGTACAGCGGCTGCTGCAGCTGGTGGTCCGCTTTGCGAATCTGCACTTCACCGTGGTAGCTCTTGAAAGTCAGGCCTTCCAGTGCTGCGGCGACTTTCAGAGGATCGGTCGATTTGGCTTTGGCCATGGCATCGCCCAGCGCGGTGTAGATCGAAATCACAGAACCGGTGTAGAAGTCGTCATTGAACTTGGTCTTGAACTCGGCCATCCATTTGGCCATGTCGCCACCCATGTTGTAGTGGTTGTAGGCAATTTGGAAGACGCGGCCTGAAGCGGTTTGGCCCAAGGCGGTTGGCGTGCCAGAGACGCCGGTGTAGTAGGTGTAAAACTTGCCGTTGTAACCACCTTCGTTGGCTGCTTTAACGAGCAAGGCCAAGTCAGAACCCCAGTTGCCGGTGATCACCGTGTCGGCGCCAGAGGCCTTGATTTTGGCGATGTAGGGCGAGAAGTCGCGAACTTGCGCCAAGGGGTGCAGGTCTTCACCGACGATTTGCACATCGGGACGCTTGCGTGCCAAGTTTTCCTTGGCGTACTTGGCGACTTGGTGGCCGTGTGAATAGTTCTGGTTGAACAGGTAAACCTTTTTGATGTCCTTGTCGTCCTTCATGAAGGTCGTCATGGCCTCGATCTTCATGGAGGTGTCGGCATCAAAACGGAAGTGCCAGTAGCTGCACTTGCTGTTGGTGAAATCGGGGTCAACAGCCGAGTGGTTCAAGAAAATGATTTCCTTGCCGGGGTTGCGCTCGTTGTGCTTGTTGACAGCCTCGATCAAGGCACCGGCGACCGATGAACCGTTGCCTTGGGTGATGTAGCGCACGCCTTGGTCCATGGCGGCCTTCAGGGCGTTCAAGCTTTCAGCGGGGCTGAGTTTGTTGTCGATGCCAATGACCTCGAATTTGACGCCTGCAGGATTGGTTTTGCTGAATTTTTCGGCAAAAAACTGAAAGCTCTTCAGTTGGTTGCTGCCCACGGGGGCCATCAAACCTGACAAAGGATCGATCCACGCGATTTTGACGGTCTCGCCTTTTTGGGCCATAGCGCCCATGGAACAAACCGCAAAGGCGGCAGCTGCTATCAAACGGGTAGTGGTTTTCATTCAAAGTCTCCTGCGTTGTGAATCAGAACTTCATCAGCGTAACCGCTGAAATGTGAAATGCGCTCGGGGTTTGCACCTAAGACATATCACCCGCGCGACTCTTTTTTCGCGCGGGCGTGATGAACATCAAATACCGGGCAACACATAGTCGGCCAACATCTCACGCAGACGCGTTTTCAGCATCTTTCCGGTGGCCCCAAGTGGAATGGCATCCACGAACACGACATCGTCGGGGATCTGCCATTTGGCGGTTTTACCGTCATAAAACTGGATCAATTCATCGCGCGTTAATTGGCAGTCTGGGCGCTTGACGACACACAC
Organism: Pseudomonadota bacterium; assembly: GCA_046047055.1. GTDB lineage: Bacteria > Pseudomonadota > Gammaproteobacteria > Burkholderiales > Burkholderiaceae_C > Limnohabitans_A. The sequence goes on from JBJOIR010000073.1 coordinate 5,761, forward strand.
AATGGGCCGCTCGTCCCACTTGGGGTGGCGCATGCCGATGCAGGCGGCCATCGCGACGGACGGATGGGCCATCGCGATGTTTTCAATGTCAATCGAGCTGATCCATTCGCCACCTGACTTGATGACATCTTTGCTGCGGTCGGTGATTTGCATGAAACCATCGGCATCAATCGTGGCCACATCGCCTGTCGGAAACCAGCCCGCCACCAAGGGACTACCGCCTTCTTGCTTGAAATATGAGGCAATCACCCAAGGACCCTTGACCAACAAGTCCCCGGAAGCTTTGCCATCGTGGGGCAGCGTATTTCCTGCATCGTCCACAATTTTCATGTCAATGCCGTAAATGCACCGCCCTTGTTTCATGCGCAATTTCATTTGCGCATCAGCGGGCAGGCTGAGGTGCTTGTTTTTCAGTGTGCACACTGTGCCCAGAGGGCTGAGTTCGGTCATGCCCCACGCATGCAAAACATCGACGTTGTAGTCTTGCCTGAAGGCGTCGATCATGGCGGGTGGACAGGCCGAGCCGCCAATCACCGTCCGATTCAGATGGCTGAACCTTAGGCCCGCTGGCTTCATGTGCCCCAGCAACATTTGCCACACGGTGGGCACGCCTGCGGCAAAGGTCACGCGCTCAGCCTCAATCAGTTCGTACACCGATTTGCCATCCAAAGCCGGGCCGGGAAACACCAGTTTGGCGCCCGCAATGGCCGCACTGTAGGGAATGCCCCAGGCATTGACGTGGAACATGGGCACCACCGGCAAGATGGCATCACGGGCCGAAATGCACATCGAGTCGGGCAAGGCCGCAGCGTAAGCGTGCAGCACCGTTGACCGGTGGCTGTACAAAGCCCCTTTGGGGTTGCCCGTGGTGCCGCTGGTGTAGCAAAGACTGCAGGCGGTGTTTTCATCCAGTTGCGGCCAGTTGTAGGTGTTGGCTTGTGCGCCAATCCAAGCTTCGTAACTCACCAAATGGGGAATGCCGGTATCTCCTGGCAGCTTGTCGGCATCACACAAGGCCACAAATTGGGTAATGGTGGGGCATTTGGCATGAATCGCCTGAACCAAGGGCAGAAAAGTCATGTCAAAACACAACACATGGTCTTCGGCGTGGTTCACGATCCAGGCCAATTGCTCGGGGTGCAGGCGGGGATTCAAGGTGTGCAAAACACGCCCCGACCCGCTCACGCCAAAGTAAAGCTCGAGGTGTCGGTAACCGTTCCATGCCAAGGTGGCGATGCGTGCGCCTGCAGGTGTTTTTGCGGCATCCAGTGCATTGGCCGCTTGGCGTGCGCGGCAAGCCACATCGGACCATGTGGCGCGGTGAATGTCGCCTTCAACACGCCGTGAAATGACTTCACTGTCCCCGTGGTGCTTCTCAGCAAACTCAATCAACGAAGAAATGAGCAGTGATTGCTGTTGCATCAGTCCCAGCATGAAGGTCTCCTTTTTTGTTGTGTCGTTAAATTAGCCAAATCATTGTGCACCCGACTGAATCTATAAATCCCCAAAAACCCGCCTTTGACAGGGTCCTTGTCAACAGCGTGACAATGCACACCTATGGATTTGTCCCATCAGCCCACTTTCACAGCCTCTGAAGGGCAAACGTTGCTCACTTGGACCCACCGGTTAACGCAACTGGACCCCCGTTTTTTCACGCGTTTGCAACCGTCACCCGTGGCGGCGCCTCGTTGGGCCGCTTGCAATTACGCGTTGCTGAAGTCCCTGGATTGGCCCGCAACCCTGTTTGACGAAGCACAACTGCCCGCATTTGCGGGCAATGCTTTGCTGCCAGGCTCAGACCCTCTGGCCACGGTTTACAGCGGGCACCAGTTTGGCCAATGGGCCGGGCAGTTGGGCGACGGGCGCGCCATTTGGTTGGGCGAAGCGGCATCGCGGATGGGCCCGCAAGAGATTCAACTCAAAGGCGCTGGCCGAACCCCCTACTCCCGTGGCGGCGATGGTCGGGCCGTTTTGCGCTCGAGCATTCGTGAATATTTGTGCAGCGAAGCCATGCACGGATTGGGCATACCCACCACGCGCGCCCTGTGTCTGGTGGCTTCACCCGAACCTGTGCGACGCGAAGAAATCGAAAGCGCGGCCGTGGTGACCCGCATTGCCCCCAGTTTTTTGCGCTTTGGTCACTTTGAGCACTTTTCTAGTTCATCGCACTCCGATGCATTGCGTGACCTGGCCGACCATGCCATTGCCCACCACTTGCCTGAGTGCCTGGAGCGCCAAAACCAGTGGCAAGGCAATGTTTACGCAGCTTTGCTCGACGAAGTGCAAGACCGTACCGCCTATTTGTTGGCCCAGTGGCAGGCCGTGGGTTTTTGCCACGGGGTCATGAACACCGACAACATGAGTCTGCTGGGCTTGACGATTGACTACGGTCCCTTCCAATTTTTAGATGGGTTCAACCCCGCCCACATTTGCAACCACTCAGACCACCAAGGCCGCTATGCCTATGGCCGACAGCCCAATGTGGCGTACTGGAATTTGTATTGTCTGGCGCAAGCCTTGGCGCCGTTGATTGATGACGAGGCCATGACGCTGCAAGTGTTGGAAGGTTACAAAACCCTGTTCCCGCGCTATTTGGGGGATGCGATGCGGGCCAAACTGGGCTTGACCGGGGCACTTGCGCCCGAGTCTGAGCGAGAAGCCGATTGGAAATTGGTGGAAGACTTGCTGCAACTGATGGCGGCCGAGCAGGTGGATTTCACGCTGTTTTGGCGCCAACTGAGCCAGGCGGTGGTGCACCAATCCACCTTGCCCACCCTAAACCCCGAGGGCTGGCATGCGGTGACCGACTTGTTGCTCGACCGCCCGCGCCTGCTCAACTGGTTGCAACGCTACACAGCGCGTGCCGGGCACAAACATTTTGCCGAGATGGGCCCGCAGATGTTGCGCACCAACCCCAAGTTTGTGCTGCGCAACCATTTGGCTGAAACAGCCATTCGCAAAGCCAAATTGGGCGATTTTTCTGAAATCGAGACCCTTCACCACTTGCTACAGTCGCCCTTCGACGAGCACCCCGGCTTTGAAGCCTATGCCGATGTGCCCCCCGACTGGGCGGCCCAACTTGAGATCAGTTGTTCATCATGACCAAAATTCAAAAATCCGATCAAGAATGGCGCGACTTGCTGGCCGCCAAAGGGGCCGAGCCCGTGGCCTTTGCGGTCACACGCCAAGCCGCCACCGAACGCCCATTCACGGGCAAATACGAATGCCACTGGGCGCAAGGCAGTTACCGCTGTGTGTGTTGCGACGCTGAGTTGTTTCAATCGAACACCAAGTTTGATGCCGGATGTGGTTGGCCCAGTTTTTCAGAGGCTTCTGTTGAGGGCGCGATTGAAGAGCGGGTGGACACCTCCCACGGCATGCGGCGCGTTGAAACCGTCTGCGCCCAGTGCGGTGCCCATTTGGGCCACGTCTTTGAGGACGGGCCAGCGCCAACCGGCTTGCGATACTGCATGAACTCGGCTTCGTTAGACTTCAAACCGTCTTGAACGCCTGCGGCGGCCCAATGGCCATGCCCACATTACCTGTTACCCGTCTTATTCATGAAATTCATTCTCGACTTTTTCCCCATCTTGCTGTTCTTTGGCGCCTACAAAATGGCGGACATTTACACCGCCACCGCGGTATTGATGGCCGCCACCGTGGTGCAAACGGCCATTCTTTACAAGATGGAAGGCAAGCTGCAAACCATGCACAAAATCACGCTGGTGTTGGTTTTGGGCTTTGGTGCCTTGACGCTGGGCTTGCATGACGAGCGCTTCATCAAATGGAAGCCCACTTTGCTGTACGCGGGTCTGGCCATCGCTTTGGTGGTCGCGCATGGGGTGTTGAAGAAGAACTTTTTGCACATGCTCTTGGGCACGCAATTGCAACTGCCCGACAGCGTTTGGACCCGCCTGAATGTGTCTTGGATGTTGTATTGCGTCTTCATGGCCGCCATCAATGCCTATGTTGCGCACTACTTCAGCACCGAAGATTGGGTCAATTTCAAACTCTGGGGCTATGTTTTCCCGGTGGTGTTTATCTTGGGTCAGGGTCTTTATATTTCGCGCTATTTGCCCAAAGAAAGTGCTGACAAAGAATGAGTACCCTGCCCTTGTCTGTGCGTGATCAGATTCACGCCCGCCTGACCCAACGGCTGCAACCCACCGAGCTGGAAGTCATTGACGAAAGTGCCGACCATGCCGGCCATTCGGGTGCCAGCGCCTCAGGGCAAGGCAGTCACATGCGGGTGCGCATTGCATCGCCTTTGCTCACCCCGCTCAGCCGCGTGCAGCGCCATCGCCTTGTGTATGATTCGCTGCAAGATTTCATTGACCAAGGCTTGCATGCTTTGGCCATCGAAGTGATCTGAAACCCGGGCTGTCACCCATCTCCTTGGTGGCCGCCCTTTTTTTGAATCTACCCCGACTTTCTCTCCCTCTATGAAAACAACCATGAAAAAACAAATGCTGAGCGCCGCCTTGGTGGCTTTGCTCGCCGCCCCTGCACTGGCACAAAAC
>JBJOIR010000074.1:0-10155 GCA_046047055.1 Pseudomonadota bacterium
CGCCCAAGCTGCTGCGCAAACGCCCCAATGCACTGCTCACCGCCGGCTGGCTCATGCCCAACACTTCGGCCACAGCCGAAACCCGCTTGCGCAACAGCAGTTGGTGAAACACCACCAACAAGTTCAGATCGAGTTTGGACAGGTCCATATTATTTGATTAGCGAATATTACTTATAAAAAAAATCCGATTTACTTAATTATTGATGTTCCGCATGATGCCGGTCAAGTTTTCATGAGGAGTGCGCATGCAAGAACAGCCCATCCATTGGGAGACGGCCGGCACCAGCCGAATTCCGTTTGCCGTTTACACCCAAGACAACACCCACAAGAAAGAACTGGAGCGGTTTTTTTACAAAAACCACTGGAGTTATGTGGGCCTAGAGGCCGAAATTCCCAACGCAGGTGACTTCAAGCGCACCGTGGTGGGTGAGCGCTCGGTCATCATGACGCGCGGTCAAGACGGCCAGATTCATGTGGTCGAAAACGTTTGTGCGCACCGTGGCATGGCGTTTTGCCGCGAGCGACACGGCAACAAAAAAGAACTGGTCTGCCCCTACCACCAGTGGAGCTATGCGCTCGACGGCAAGCTGCAAGGCGTGCCGTTTCGCCGTGGTGTGCGCCAAGACGGCAAGGTCAACGGTGGCATGCCCACCGACTTTGACCCCAAAGACCACGGCCTCAAGCAACTCAAAGTGGCCGCCCGCGGCGGCGTGGTGTTTGCCTCTTTTGACCCCGAGGTGGAGTCGCTCGAAGACTACATGGGCCCGACGATCCTGCAATACTTTGACCGCTTGTTCAATGGCCGCCAACTGAAGATATTGGGCTACAACCGCCAGCGCATTCCGGGCAACTGGAAGCTCATGCAAGAGAACATCAAAGACCCCTATCACCCCGGTTTGCTGCACACCTGGTTTGTGACTTTTGGGCTTTGGCGTGCCGACAACAAGTCGGAGTTGCGCATGGACGCGCACCACCGCCACGCGGCCATGATCTCCACCCGGGGCACCAGCGGCCAAGCCACCGGCGACAAAGCCCAAGTCACCCAAGTCAGCAGCTTCAAGGAAAGCATGCAACTGCACGACCCGAGCTTTTTGGACATCGTGCCCGAGCCATGGTGGCAACTGGGCGACCAAATGCCCACGGCCGTCATGATGACGTTGTTCCCCAGCGTGATTTTTCAGCAGCAGGTCAACAGCGTCTCAACGCGCCACATCCAGCCCAACGGGCGCGGCGCTTTTGACTTTGTCTGGACCCACTTTGGCTTTGAAGACGACACCCCTGAGATGACCGAACGGCGCTTGCGCCAAGCCAACTTGTTTGGTCCTGCGGGCTTTGTTTCGGCCGACGATGGCGAGGTGATCGAGTTTTCGCAGCAAGCCTTCGAAACCAAACCCGAGCACCGAACATTGGCGGAATTGGGCGGCCGCGAGGTGGGCGAAACCGACCACATGGTGACTGAAACCCTGATTCGCGGCATGTACAGCTACTGGCGCAAAGTGATGGAGGCCTGAAGATGAGCACGAAACCGATGGATCTGCAGACTTGGTTTGACATTCAACAACTTTATTCAGACTACGCCAGCGCCGTGGACAGCGGCCAATGGGACTTGTGGCCCGAGTTCTTTACCGAGCAATGCGTCTACAAATTGCAGCCCCGTGAAAACTACGAGCGTGGTTTTCCTTTGGCCACTTTGCTCCTCACCAGCAAAGGCATGTTGAAAGACCGCGTGTATGGCATCAGCGAAACGATTTACCACGACCCGTATTACCAACGGCATGTGGTCGGCACCCCCATCGTGCGCAAAATCGAAAACGGTCGCATCCACAGCGAAGCCAACTACGCGGTGTTTCGCACCAAACTGGACAAAGAAAGCTCGGTCTTCAATGTCGGACGCTACATCGACACCCTCGTGGCCACGCCAGAGGGTTTGAAATTTGCCGAGCGACTGTGCATCTTTGACAGCGAGATGATTCCCAACTCCATCATTTACCCCATCTGATCGCGAGATTCCCCATGAGCAACTGGATTGACGTGGCCGCAGAGGCCGATTTGTTTGAAGGTGCAGGCATCGCCGTGACCCCCGAGGGGCAAGACATCGCGCTCTTCCAACTCGAGGACGGCGTTTACGCCATCAACAACCTGTGCAGCCACGGCAACGCCAAACTGTGCGACGGCTTTGTCGAAGGCCACCAAGTGGAGTGCCCTTTTCACCAGGCACTTTTTGATCTGCGAGACGGCAGCGTGCAGTGCGGCCCCGCCACGGAGCCGGTGAAATCATGGCCCGTGAAGATTGAAAATGGCCGCGTTTTTTTAGCCCTCTAGAATGCAGACACCTTCCCACTTCAAGTGTGACCCTCAATGGACTTTGTGAATTTTTTGATCCAGCTGCTCAACAGCGTTCAGTACGGTCTGTTGCTGTTCATGTTGGCAGCAGGTCTGACCCTGATTTTTGGCATCATGGGGGTGGTCAATTTGGCGCACGGCAGCTTTTATATGCTGGGCGCTTATCTGGCTTGGTCATTGGCAGCCAAGACGGGCAGCTTGACCCTCGCCATCCTTTTGGGCACGGCCTTGTCGGTGGCTTTTGGCTTGCTGCTCGAGCGCTTGTTGTTTCGCCACTTTTACCACCGCGATCACCTCGACCAAGTGTTGCTGACCTTTGGCCTGATTTATGTGTTCGAAGAACTGCGCTCCATCATTTGGGGTGACGATGTGCATGGCCTGCCCGTGCCTGAACTGTTGGCCGCCTCCATTCCGCTGACCGAGAATTTGTCTTACCCGGTGTACCGCTTGTTCATGTCGGGCGTGTGTTTGGTGTTGGCCTTGGGGCTGTATTTGCTGATCTCTAAAACCCGCTTGGGCATGAAGATTCGCGCCGGCGCCTTCAACCGCGACATGACCGAATCGCTGGGCATCAACATCCGGCTGATCCATGCCGTGGTGTTTGCATTGGGCATTGGCTTGGCCTCGATTGCCGGCATGATTGCCGCGCCCGTGTCCAGCGTCTACCCCAACATGGGCTCGCAAGTGCTGATCATGTGCTTTGTGGTGGTGGTCATCGGAGGCATTGGCTCGGTACGAGGCGCACTGATTGCGGCGCTCTTGGTCGGTCTGGTCGACACCTTTGGCAAGGTGCTGCTGCCCCAAGCCTCGGGCATGCTGGTGTATGTGCTGATGGCGGCCGTCCTGCTGTACAAGCCCGAAGGCCTGTTCAAGCAATAAAGAAGTAACAAGACACACGACGATGAGCACGCCCCAAATACACCTCGAAACGCTGCCGCGCAGCATCCAGCTCCTCATGGCCATGGGCTTTGTGGCGCTGGCCGCCTTCCCTTTTGTGGGGTCTGAGTTTTACACCGCCATGGTGGTGCGCATGATGATCTTGGCCATCTTTGCCATGAGCCTCGACTTGCTGCAAGGCGTCACCGGCTTGGTCTCTTTGGGCCACGCCGCTTACTTTGGTCTGGCCGGTTATGTGCTGGCCTTCATCACCCCACAAAACGAACCCATCAGCCTGTATACCAGCTTGCCCTTGGCGGTGGGCGGGGCCGCGCTAGCGGCTTTGGTGATTGGCTTTTTGGTGGTGCGCACACACGGCATCTACTTCATCATGGTGACCATGGCCTTTGCGCAAATGGTGTTCTATATCTTTTTTGACAACAAGGCGCTGGGCGGCTCGGATGGCTTGTTTTTGAACTTCCGCCCCGATGCGGGCGTCATTGACCTTGAGAACAAACAGGTGTTTTATTACTTCACGCTGGCGTGTTTGGTGGCGGTGTATGTCTTTTTGCGCCGCTTGTTGTGGAGCCCCTTTGGGCGAGCCCTGTCTGGCATTCGGGTGAATGAGCACCGCATGCGCGCTTTAGGCTTCAACACCTTCAGCCACAAACTGGCGGCTTTCACGCTGGCCGGTGCACTGGCCGGTTTGGCCGGTTATTTGTGGGCCGCTCAAACGGGTTTCGTCAACCCCGAGTTGATGGGCTTTCACATGAGCGCCCACGCCATCATGATGGTGATTTTGGGCGGCATGGGCAATTTTGCAGGGGCCATTGTGGGGGCCTTCAGCTTTGAGTATTTGTTGCACCTGTTCAAAGACCTGCCCGATGTGGGCGCCTTCAAGACCGGCAAACACTGGCAAATGTGGATGGGCCTGTTCATTGTGGCGCTGGTGATTTTTGCGCCCAAAGGCATCTTGGGCATGATCAATCGGGCGTTCAGTGGCGCCTCGGATCGCAAGGAGTCTGGCCATGACTGAGCGTCAAACATTGATGTCAGCGCGTGGGCTGACCAAACGCTTCGGTGGGCTGGCCGCGGTCAACGATGTTTCGCTTGATTTGTGGCTGGGCCAAATTCATGCGGTGATTGGCCCCAACGGTGCGGGCAAGTCCACCTTGACCAACTTGCTGTCGGGCGACTTGCCGTCGACCAGCGGCAACATCTCCCTGAATGGCCAAGACATCACCAGCTGGACACCCGAAAAAATCTCCAGCCACCGCTTGGGGCGCAGCTACCAAAAGACCAACATCTTCAGCACCTTCAGCGTGTGGGACAACGTGCGGTTGGCGGCACAGTCGCGGGTGCAGCCCTCGCCTTTCAACCCTTTGGGCTGGTTCCAATCGGCGGCCCACATGCAATCTGTGAACCAACGCGCCGAGCGCGCCATCGAACTGGCGGGGCTGCAAAACCGCCGCCACGTGGTGGCCGGGGCTTCGAGCCACGGCGAGCAGCGTCAGCTTGAAATTGCCATGACCTTGGCCACCGAGCCGCTGGTGCTGTTGCTCGACGAACCCTTGGCCGGCATGGGCCAAGCCGAGGCCGAAAGCATGGTGCAGTTGTTGCTGCGCTTAAAGAAAGACCACGCCATGATGTTGGTAGAACACGACATGGACGCCATCTTCACCCTCGCCAACCACCTGACGGTGATGGTGAACGGGCAAGTGATTGCCAGCGACGCCCCGGCCGCCGTGCGGGCCGATGCCGGCGTACAAGCCGCCTATTTGGGCGAGGAACATTGACATGTCGGACCTGTTGATCAACGCCCAAGACCTGAACACCTTTTATGGTGCCAGTCACATCTTGCGTGGCGTCCATTTTTCGGTTGGCCGCGGTGAGACCATCGGCCTCATGGGGCGCAATGGCATGGGCAAAAGCACCCTGCTCAAATCCATCATGGGCTTGGTGCCACCGCGCTCAGGCACTGTGGACATCAAGGGCCAGCGCATGAATGGCCGGCCAACTTTTGAAGTGGCGCAAATGGGCATTGCCTATGTGCCTGAGGGCCGGGGTATTTTTGGCAACTTGAGCGTGGTCGAAAACCTGCAAATGGCGGCACGTGCGGGCACCCGAGGCCAGCGCGACTGGACTTACGAGCGGGTGCTGGAGACGTTTCCGCGCCTGAAAGAACGCTTGGGCCACGGCGGCCAACAACTGTCGGGCGGTGAACAGCAAATGCTCACCATTGGTCGCGCGCTGATGACCAACCCCGATGTGTTGATTTTGGACGAAGCCACCGAAGGTCTGGCCCCACTCATTGCACGCGAGATTTGGCGCATTTGCAGCGTCATCAAAGAAAGCGGGATCAGCGCCATCATCGTCGACAAAAACTGGAAGCACGTCACCCAAATCACCGACCGCAACGTGATTTTGGTGAAAGGCCAAGTGGTCTTTGAGGGCACCTCAGAAACCCTGTTGAGCGACCCCAGCGTGCTTGAGCAACATCTGGGCGTTTGAGCCCGCTCACAACAAAGGGCGCAACTCGCGGGCAGCCTCCAGCAGCAAAGGCAACCACTTGCGCTGCACGGCCGAGTCTGACAACTGCTCGGCGGTGCCCACCACATTGAGCGCCGCCAGCGTGCGGCCTTGCATGTTGCGCAAGGGCACGGCCAGCGCATGGATACCCAGCTCATGCGCATCGCGGGCGACACAGTGGTCGTCGCGGCGCACTTGCTCAATCAGCCTTTTGAATTTGGCCACCCCGACCTCGGTCTGCGGCGTGATCCGGGGCAACTCGCGCCCCTTCAGCCAGAGGTTGAAATCGGCTTTGGGCAAGCTGGCCAGCAACACCCGCCCTGTGGATGTGGCATGCGCGGGCAGCCGCGCGCCCAAGTGCAAGCCATAAGCCAACAAACGCACAGGCTCGGCCAGGCCCGCACTGCGCGCCACAATCACGCCCTCACCACCATCGAGCACCACCGCACTGAACGCCGCCTGTGTCTGTTGGGTCAGCCGGTTGAGTGTGGGCTGCAGCGTGCGCGGCAAGCGCGAGGTGGCCATGTAACTGCCTGCAAAACGCAACACCCGAGCCGACAACCAGTAATGGCTGCCATCGGTTTCCAGATAGCCCAACTCAGTCAGCGTGAGCAAATGCCTGCGCGCCGCCGCTCGCGTGATGCCGGTGCGCTGAGCAGCCAGCGTGGCATTGAGTTTTTGCCGCTCGGTGTCAAAGGCTTCCAGCACGGCCAGCCCTTTGGCCAACCCTTCGATGTAATCGGCTTTCGCGATCGTCATGTGCATCTCTTTTAAAAACGTTGAGCGGCGTTGAACGGGAGCGTTAACGCTCGTGTTAACGCCTGAGTTAACGCTTGCATTAACGCCTGTGTAAATGCCTGCATTCACGCCCGATTTAACCTTCGTCAATTTGCGCGATCATCGCACAAATGAATCACCCAACGCACAAACTCGTTTCCTCCTAGGCGATGTCTGTACAAGGGCCGCCTAAGCTTGCGGGCATTGCATTCAAGAATTCAGGAGACCGCTCATGTCAACCACACGCACCCAAGTAGCCATTGTTGGCGCTGGCCCCTCAGGCTTGTTGCTGGGCCAATTGCTGCACAAAGCCGGCATCGACGCCGTGATTGTGGAGCGCCAAAGCGGCGATTACGTGCTGTCGCGCATTCGCGCGGGTGTGCTGGAGCAAGTGACTATGGACTTGCTGGACGAAGCTGGCGTGGGCCAGCGCATGCACCAAGAAGGCCTGGTCCACAGCGGCTTTGATTTGCTCTTCAAATCGGCACGCCACCGCATCGACATGAACCAACTCACTGGCGGCAAAAATGTCATGGTGTATGGCCAGACCGAGGTCACACGCGACCTGATGGCGGCACGGCAAGCGGCCGGTTTGCCCACCGTGTACGAGGCAGAAAACGTGCAAGTGCATGAGTTTGACAGTGCCAAACCGCGTGTCACCTACGAAAAAAATGGCCAATTGCACACCCTCGAATGTGACTTCATTGCGGGCTGCGATGGCTTTCATGGCGTGTGCCGGGCCAGCGTGCCCAAGAGTTCGATCAAAGAGTTTGAAAAGGTCTACCCCTTCGGCTGGTTGGGCGTTTTGTCGGACACGCCCCCGGTGCACCACGAGCTGATTTACGCCAACAGCACGCGCGGCTTTGCGCTGTGCTCTCAACGCAGCGCCACGCGCAGCCGTTATTACTTGCAAGTGCCCCTGACGGACAAAGTTGAACAATGGTCAGACGACGCCTTTTGGGCCGAGCTGCGCCGCCGCCTCGACCCCGAGGCGTGCGACCACTTGGTTACGGGCCCCAGCATCGAGAAAAGCATTGCCCCGCTGCGCAGCTTTGTCACCGAACCGATGCGCTTTGGTCGCCTGTTTTTAGCGGGCGATGCCGCCCACATCGTGCCCCCCACCGGTGCCAAAGGCTTGAATTTGGCGGCCACCGATGTGAAGTATCTGTCGCAAGCCTTCATCTCGTATTACCAAGACAAAACCGAAGCGGGCATTGACACCTATTCCGAGCGCTGCTTGCGCCGCATTTGGCGCGCCGAGCGCTTCAGCTGGTGGTTCACCAGCTTGATGCACCACTTTCCAGAAAACGGTGAGATGGGCCAACGGTTTCAAGACGCCGAGCTGGACTACCTGATTCACAGCGCCGCCGGCTCGCGCACCATGGCTGAAAACTATGTCGGCTTGCCACTGGACTTTGGCGACTGAAACCATCTGGGTGGGGTCAGGGCCTGACTAAAATGCAGGCCAACATGAGCACCCTCAAACCCTTGCGCGGCATCCGCGTCGTCAGCCTTGCCCTCAACTTGCCCGGCCCTGCCGCACTCATGCGCTTGGCGCAAATGGGTGCACGCTGCACCAAGGTCAACCCGCCTGCGGGCGACCCCATGCAGCACTACACCCCCACGGGTTACGCCTTGCTGCACCAAGGCGTGGCACAAAAGGCTTTGGACCTGAAGACGGCCAAAGGCCAAGCGGCACTGCACCGATTGCTGGCCAACACCGATGTGTTGTTGACCTCATTTCGCCCATCGGCCCTTCGCAAATTGGGGCTGGGTTGGAAAACCCTGCACGCCCAATACCCGGCGCTCAGCCTGATCGAAGTGGTGGGCGCACCGGGCCCGTTGGCCGAGGTGGCTGGCCACGACTTGACCTACCAAGCCGAAGTGGATCTGGTCAATGGCTTGGAATTGCCCCCGAGTTTGTTTGCCGACATGGGCGGCGCGCTCATGGCCAGTGAGGCCACTTTGAAAGCGCTGATCGCCCTCAAAACAACGGGCCAGGGTTCGCGCCACGAAGTGGCCCTGTCCGATGCCGCCGCTTGGCTGGCCCTGCCCCGCCAATGGCGCATGACCACCCCTGACGGCGCGGTGGGCGGCGCGCATGCGGGCTACCGCATGTATGCCTGCAAAAATGGCCGGGTCGCTGTTGCGGCGCTGGAGCCCCACTTTGCGGCGCGCCTGTGTGAAGCCGCCCAAGTGCCATTGGCCGACCCAATTCGAGACCTGTTCAAATCTTCCACCCGCCAAGGCATTGCGGCATTTTTGGCCAGCCAAACGCGCAGCCAACTCGACAAACTGGCTGCCGCCAAAGACATTCCCTTGATGACCCTGGCCAGGGTTTCAGGCCCGCGCTGAAGCCACATTTCTCTGCTGCCTCGCGGCAGATTGGCGTCCAAATCACGCGACAATCACAGCACTGAACGTGAACCACATGAAAACCCCAACTTCTTCTCACTCCCCCCTGCGCGCATCGTTGACCACCTCTTTGCTTCCCGTCCTTTTGGCCGTCTCAGCCAGCATGCTGATGTCCGCCTCACCCGCTTGGGCAGCAGGTCAACAGAACGGTAAAAACGCTGCACAAAAGAAAGCGGCGCCCCAGAAAAAATCAGCGCCCGCCAAAAAGGCCACATCTGCTGCTGCCAATGCCCTGCCCCCGCTGGCGGCCGATGTGATGATGGCCCCCAACGCCCCGGCCCTGAGTGCCAAAGCCTGGTTGGTGATGGACTATGACTCGGGTGAAGTGCTGGCCTCGGCCAACGCCAACGAAGCCTTGCCACCCGCATCGCTCACCAAAATGATGACCAGCTATTTGGTCGAGCAAGCGCTGCGCTCGGGCAAACTCAAACCCACCGACTTGGTCTCGGTGAGTGAAAACGCTTGGTGCCGCGGCACCAGTGCCGAATCGTGCATGTACCTGCCGTTAAACAGCCAAGCCACCGTCATCGACATCTTGCGCGGCATCATCATTCAGTCGGGTAACGACGCCTCAAAAGCCATCGCCGAACACATGGCTGGATCGGAAGCCGGTTTTGCCAAACTGATGAACGCCGAAGCCCAGCGCTTGGGCATGACCAACACGAATTTTGTGAACCCCACGGGCCTGCCTGACCCGGCGCACAAATCGTCTGCGCGCGACATGGCCATCTTGGCCCGCGCCATCATCCGAGAAAGCTCGGAGTACTACCCCATTTATGCCGAGCGCGAGTTCAAGTACAACGGCATCAAACAAGGCAACCGCAACGCCCTGCTCTACACCGACCCCACCGTGGACGGCCTGAAAACCGGGCACACCGCAGAAGCGGGGTTTTGCCTCGTGACCTCGTCCAAGCGCAACGACATGCGCCTGATCACCGTGATCTTGAACACCCACAGCATGCAAGCGCGTGCCGACCTGACCCGCACGCTGTTGGGCTGGGGCTTTGGTGCCTTCGAAAAGACCACACCCATTGCCATGGGCAGTGTGGTGGCCAGCGCCAAGGTGGGCTCGGGCAAAGAGAGCACCGTGCCTGCGGTGTTGGGGGCTCCTTGGTTGGTGACCGTGCCGCGCGGTCAACAGGTACAAACCAGTTTTGAAACCCAAGCTGACTTGCAAGCCCCCGTGGCCAAAGGCGCGGTGGTGGGCAAAGTGAT
>JBJOIR010000075.1:0-9491 GCA_046047055.1 Pseudomonadota bacterium
GTGGTGGAAAAGGCGGCGGCGGTCGCGGATTCGGTCGCTGAGCTTTTGGCGCTGACCTACTCAAAAGCCCGCAGATGCGGGCTTTTTTTCGGTTTTTTTGCGGGCTTTTTTGTTGCCGACCTTTTTATTGAGGTCCTTTTTATTGCGGTCTTTTGAGTTGAGGCCTGTTTGTTACGGACTCATGTCATAACGGGCACTTGTGTCGCCTTACTTGGCACCCATGTCCAGCGGCAAGTCCGCTTGTCCATCTCAGTCTCGAACGAACAGGGTCACCAAGGGATCAGGTCCCACCTGCCGACTCCAGTGGCCGTGAAGAGTGGCATCAAATGTGGCGCCTTCAGGCAAGGTGTCAGCCGAATAGAAGAACTCGCCCGGGCCAAACAGGCGAGAGCTGCCGTCTTGTAAAAAAATTTCCATTTGCCCCCCCAACACAAACAACCACTGCGGATGGCCGGTGCAGTGAAAGGTGCTGCGAAACCCCACGGGGCTTTGGCGCAGCTGGCAACCCGCAGCAGGCATCAGGGCGGACAACTGGCTTTGCGGTGTGCCCTCGGTCAATGGCACCCATTCATCCCGAAAGCGCGCTCGGCCATCGGTGTCGGTAAAGAGAATGACTTTTTTTAACTGGGCCATGGTGTGCATCTCGTACAACAATTGAAGAGACCATTGTCGCTGAGCTTTTGACGCGGCTGCACTCGGGACAGCGGTCAGTCTTGGCTTCTGGCATAGTGCCCAGCACCCCTACCTCTGCACGCCTTTCGGCCACATCTCATGACTGTTCCCTCTTTGAAAATTGTTTTCCATGGTCAAAACGCCACCAACTTTCGGCAAGGTTTTGAACAGCTGATCGGCCCACAGCACCACGTGCTTGACCTGAGTGACGCACTCGACCAAGCGGGCGAACGCGCGCACTATGAGTCTGCCGATGTGGTGATTGGCATCAAACTCAACCCCGGCATGCCCACCCCGCTCAAGGCGCGCTTGTTTCATGCGCCTGCCGCCGGCACCGATGCGATCGACACGGCGCTGCTGCCGGCGACTTGCACATTGGCCAATTGCTTTGGTCACGAAAACGCCATTGCCGAATATGTGATCGCGGCCTTGCTGATGCGCCATGTGCCTTTGGCCTTGGCTGACCAAGACCTGCGCCAACAACGTTGGACCTATTGGGCGGGCCGACCCCGTGCTTTGCGCACCGAATTGGGCTCGCAAACCTTGGGCTTGCTGGGCTTTGGGCACATTGCCCAAACCGTGGCACAGCGCGCCAAAGCGATGGGCATGCGGGTTCATGTGGCCAACCGCAGCCCGATTCATCATGCCGCGGTGGACCAAAGTTGGGGCTTGGCCGATCTCCAAGACTTCATGGGGTCTTGCGATGCGGTGGTGGTCAGCTTGCCGCTGACGGCCAACACACAGGGGCTGGTGAACGCAGCGGCGCTGGGAGCCATGCGCGCGGATGCCGTGTTGTTGAACGTGGGGCGCGGTGCGGTGATCGACGAGAAAGCGCTCTACGAAGCATTGCTAAAGCGCCAAATTGGCGGGGCCGTGATCGACACTTGGTACCAATACCCCAGCCCCACGCAGCCCGAATGCGCGCCTTCGCAATACGACTTCTCAGCGCTGGACAATGTGCTGATGACCCCGCACATGTCGGGGTGGACCACTGGCACCGTGCGTCGCCGGCAAGAAACCTTGGCCGACAACATCGGCCGGTTAAGTCGCGGTGAAGCGCTCATCAATGTGCTGCACGGGCCGGCTTAAGCCATTTCGAAAAAGACCCGCCCCCTAACCCACCGGGGCCCACTCAGGGCTCAGGTACTTTGGCGCTGGATGATCTCGAATCCCAAATCCAATTGAGCCTCCTCGGGCTCTTCGCCACGCATCAGGCTGAGCAACATTTGCGCTGAGGCCCGGCCAATTTGGGCGCGCGGCGTGCGCACGGTCGTGAGCGTTGGCAACATTTGGTCACTGCCCGTCAAGTCATTGAAACCGGCAATCGCCACTTGCTCGGGCACCGAAATGCCCATGCGCATGGCGGCCATCAGCGCCCCTTGCGCCAAGTCGTCGTTGCAAAAGAAGATGGCATCGACGGCAGGATGCTGTTGCATGATTTGCTCAAACAACTGTCCGCCCAATGCCAATGACGAGGGTGCGGGGTTGAGCCACTCCAACGTGGCCTCATAGACGCCGGCTTCTTGCAATGCGCTGCGCCAACCATACAATCGTTGCATCACCCGGGGGTCCAGTTGGGCCGCGGCAAACGCAATGCGGCGGTAGCCTCTGGACAACAGATGACGCGTCATGGCAGCGCCAGCATCGGTCTGGCGAAAGCCCACGCAATACGGGGCTTCCAGGGAGTCACTGGATGGCAAATCCATCAAATGAACACACGGCACTTGGCTGCTGTCCATCAATTTTCGGGTCGCGTGGTTGTGGTCTAAACCTGTGACCAACAAGCCGGCCGGCCGGTGCAGCAACTGCTCGCGCAACAACTGCTCTTCCTCGCGCGCGTCGTAGTGGGTCACCCCCATCAGGGTTTGGTAGCCCGCCCCCCGCAGGGTGGTTTGTGCGGCATCGAGCAAATCAACAAACAAGGCGTTCGAGAGCAACGGAATCAAGATCGCGACGTGGTCACTGCGCTGCGAGGCCAAAGCCCTGGCCGCCGGGTCGGGCACGTAGCCGAGCAAGCTCGACATGGCGGTGACACGTTCAATCAGGGCCGGGTCCACCGACCTTTCGCCGCGCAAAGCCCGCGACACGGTGCTGGGGCTGACGCCGGCCGCACGGGCCACATCGCTCAGGGTCACACGCCCTGTGGCGCGGTGACTCTTGGTGGGTAATGCGGGTGATGACAAGGGTTAATCCGTATGAAATGGGGCTATCAGCTTCGCTAGGATAGCGCTATCCCAAGGCTTGGGATGCCGGTAATCGCCCTAATCAGGAAAACTTCAAAAAGGCCTGAACTGCGCAATTTGCTGGTTTTCTATTTTTTTACCCCTCTTGGACAGCGCTATCCAAGAATGTCTGAATCAGGAATTTTGATTTGTCCAAACCCGACATCTTGGCTGTTGCAAAACTCCATCCTTTTTATCAAAAAGCACTGGACGCGGTTTACACCGTGCACGACCGAACCCACGTGACGGACCCGGCTGCTTTTGCCGCTTTGGCACCCCGCATCGTCGGCGTGGCCGGCACGGGTGAAGCCAGTGTGCCGCGCAGCTTGCTCTCGCAGCTACCCAATGCCAAAGTGGTCTCGGTTTTTGGGGTGGGCTATGACGGGGTGGATGTCGCCGCTGCCCTCGAGCACGGCATTCCCGTGACGCACACGCCTGACGTGCTGACCGATGACGTGGCCGACTTGGCCATGGGCTTGGTGTTGTCGGTGGGCCGCACGATTCCACAGGCCGATCAATTTGTGCGCGCAGGCCAGTGGCCATCGGGGCCCATCGCCCTCGGCCGCAAAGTTTCTGGGGCGCGTTTGGGTATCGTGGGTTTGGGGCGCATTGGCAAAGCCATTGCCCGTCGAGCCATCGGCTTTGGCATGTCCATTGCCTACACCGCACGCACCGAAAAAACAGATTCAGGCTTTCAATTTTTCGCCTCTGCTGCGGCCTTGGCTGCACAGGTGGATTTTTTGGTCGTCATCACGCCCGGAGGCGCAAGCACCAAACACCTGATCAATGCCGAAGTCCTGAAAGCCTTGGGCCCCAGAGGATTCTTGATCAATGTGGCACGGGGCAGTGTGGTCGACGAAGCTGCCCTGGTTGAGGCGCTGCAAAACGGCACCATTGCAGGGGCCGGGTTGGACGTATTTGCGAATGAACCGCAGGTACCCGAATCG
Source organism: Pseudomonadota bacterium (assembly GCA_046047055.1). GTDB lineage: Bacteria > Pseudomonadota > Gammaproteobacteria > Burkholderiales > Burkholderiaceae_C > Limnohabitans_A. The sequence continues at coordinate 3,842 of JBJOIR010000075.1, forward strand.
CTTTGGCGCATGGCCAACGTGGTGTTGACACCGCACATGGCCAGTGCCACCCACGAAACGCGTCAGGCCATGGCCGATTTGGCTTTTGCCAACATGCAAGCCGGCACATCGGGCCAGCCCTTGCGCACGCCCGTGCCCGAGTGCGCGGCTTTGCAAAAGTAAGCGCGTGGTTGCCGTCATGACGTCTTCTCCTTTGCGCCTGATCGTGATGGGCGTGTCGGGCTGCGGCAAGTCCACCATGGCCACCGCTTTGGCGGCGCAATTGAGGCTGGACATGGTGGATGGCGATGATTTGCACCTGTCCGAAAGCGTGGCCAAAATGCGTTCGGGCATCGCGCTTGAAGATGCCGACCGCTGGCCTTGGCTGGACCGCATTGGCGATTATTTGTCAGCGCCCCATGCACAAGGCCGGGTGGTGGCCTGCTCAGCACTCAAACGGGTTTACCGCGACCGCATTCGCGCACAAGCTGGCGATGTGTGTTTTATTTTCCTCGACGGTGACTTCACTTTGATTGAGAAGCGCATGCGTCAACGGGTTGGTCACTACATGCAACCGGGCTTGCTGGACAGCCAATTTCGCACCCTCGAAAAACCCCAAGCCGATGAAACCGATGTGATTCATCTGCCCATCACCGAACCCGTTCAAGCCATGGTCAAACAGGCCTTACAGGCTTTGCAAAACTTAGGGCACCCTGCCCTCTGACCTCTCAGAAAGAACCCATGTTTATTCGCTGTGCATTTTTTCAAGGCAACGTCAAACCCGGCATGGAAGAGGCTTTCAACCGCTACATCCGTGAAAAGTTAGTGCCGTTGTGGACCCGTTTTCCTGGCGCGCAAGAAGTTCGTGTGTTGCGCCAAGTTGAAAGCGATGTGGCGGATCCGCACTTTGGCATGGTCTTGTCGGTGCGTTACCCCAGCCGCGAATCGATCGAAATCGCCTTGGCCTCGGCCGTTCGGTTGGAGAGCCGTGAAGTCTCCAAAGATCTGATTGCCATGTTCGATGGCACCGTTTTTCACACCGTCTTCAGCGCGGACGAATACGCGCTGCCCACCGATTGAGTTCTTTCACAGTCCATTTTTTCAACCAGGAGACAACACCATGAAAATTTCTCGCATCCTTCTCGCCTGCCTTGTCGCTGCCGTCGGCTCTAGCGCCTACGCCAGCAAGTTCAACCTGAAAATGGGTCACGCGGTCAACACCACCGATGGCCAACACGCTGCCGCCATGAAATTGGCCGAACTGGTGAAACAACGCACCAACGGCGATGTCGAAATCACCATCTTCCCGGCCAACCAATTGGGCAATGACGCCGCCATGATCAACGGCACACGCGGTGGCACCATCGACATCGTCTCCAGCGGCGCCTCCAACTTCAACGGCATCGTGCCCAACACCGCGGCCATGGAATTGCCCTTTGTGTTCAGAAGTGCCCAACACGCCTACAACGTGCTGGACGGCGCTGTGGGCACCGGCGTTTTGAACGAGTTGGCCCCGCACGGCTTGAAAGGTCTGGCTTACTGGGAAAACGGCTGGCGCGCTTTCACCAACAACAAGCGCCCGGTCAACAAACCCGACGACCTGAAGGGCCTGAAGATTCGCTCGACGCCCAACCCGTACCACATTCAGGCTTTCAAACTGCTGGGCATGAACCCCTCGCCCATGCCGATTGCCGAGCTGTACACCGCTTTGGAAACCGGCACCTTTGACGCACAAGAGCACCCCATCAACGTGACTTGGTCTTCCAAGTTCTATGAAGTGCAAAAACACCTGACCGTGAGCAACCACGTGTACTCGCCGCTGGTGGTGGCCATGAACAAAGGCAAGTTCGACTCGTTGCCCGCCAACTACCAAAAAATCGTGGTGGACGCAGCCCGTGAAGCGGCGACTTTCCAGCGCAACCTGAACGCACAAAACGCAGGCAAAGTGGTCGCCGACTTGAAGAAGTCAGGCATGCAAGTGATTGAGAACGTGGACATGGCCCCGTTCCAGAAAATCGTCTCGGCCGAAATTGCCAAGACTTTTGGTGAGAAAAACGGCCCCGCCCTGCTCAAGGCCATCGAAGACACCAAGTGATGGTTTGAGTGCGTAAACGCCCCCTCCTCGGAGGGGGCTTTTTTTGATCGATGTATGAAAAAAATCAACGACCTTTTCTTTCGGCTGGCCGAATTCACGCTGGTGGTCATGCTGTCGGCCATGGTGATCATGGTCTTTGGCAACGTGGTGCTGCGCTACGGCTTCAACGACGGCATCATCAGCTCTGAAGAGTTGTCGCGGTTTTTGTTCATTTGGATCACCTTTTTGGGCGCCATCGTGACCATGCGCGAAAACGGCCATTTGGGCTTGGACTCCATCGTGCGCAAGCTCAGCTTGAGGGGTAAAAAAATCGCATTTGCTTTGTCCAACCTGATGATGCTGGGCTGCTGCGTGCTGATGTTTTACGGCACCCTCAAACAACACAGCATCAACGCCAGCACGCGCTCCGCCGTCACCGAAATTCCCATGAGCTGGGTCTATGGCGTGGGTTACCTCACCAGTGTGGCCATGGGATTGATGATCCTGGGCAAATTGGTGCAATTGGCCAAAGGCAATTTCAACGAGTCCGATTTGATTCAGGTGCAAGACTCTGAAGAAGTGGCGATCGCGCACACCCAGGAGTCCACCAAATGACCGTTCTCGTCTTTATCGTGTCGCTGTTGGCGGCCATGGCCTTGGGCATGCCCTTGGCTTTTTCACTCATCGTCTCGGGTGTCGCTTTGATGCTGCACCTGGACAACTTTGACACCCAAATCGTTTCGCAAAATTTGATCAACGGGGCCGACAACTTTCCTTTGATGGCCGTGCCCTTTTTCATGTTGGCCGGTGAGTTGATGAATGCCGGTGGCATGAGCCGCCGCATCGTCAATTCGGCCATGGTCTGGGTCGGTCACTTCAGGGGCGGGTTGGGCTACGTGGCGGTGTTCGCGGCCATCGTCATGGCCAGTCTGTCGGGCTCAGCGGTCGCCGACACGGCGGCGCTGGCTGCCGTGCTGATGCCCATGATGCGTGACGCCGGTTACCGCATGGACCGCTCGGCCGGATTGATTGCGGCGGGCGGCATCATTGCGCCGGTCATTCCGCCCTCGATTGGCTTCATCTTGTTTGGTGTGATCGGCGGCGTATCGATTTCCAAGCTGTTCATGGCGGGCATCTTCCCGGGCCTGTTGATGGGCTTTGCCTTGATCGTGACCTGGTGGATCGTGGCCCGCAAAGACAAGGTGGTGGTTGCCCCCAAGGTGCCCTTCAAAGAGCGCATCTCGGTGACCATCAATGCCTTTTGGTCTTACTTGCTCGCCATCACCATCATCGGCGGCATGAAGATGGGTGTATTCACCCCCACCGAAGCGGCGGTGGTGGCGGTGGTGTATTCCTTGTTTGTCGGCTTGTTCATCTACCGAGAAATCAAGGTCAAAGACCTGTACAAAATCATCTTGGCAGCCGCAAAAACGTCATCGGTGGTGATGTTCTTGGTGGCTGCGGCCTTGGTGTCCGCTTGGCTGATCACGGTGGCCAACATCCCGGCTCAAATTGTCGAAATTTTGCGCCCCTTCATTGACAACAAAACACTGCTGATGGTCATGCTGATGCTGTTGGTCATGGTGGTCGGCACCGCACTGGACTTTGCACCCACTGTGCTCATTCTCACGCCGGTGCTGATGCCCTTGGTGCGCGAAGCAGGCATTGACCCCGTCTACTTCGGCGTGCTCTTCATCATGAACAACGCCATTGGCTTGCTCACCCCGCCGGTGGGCACTGTGCTCAACGTGGTGTGCGGCGTGGGTCGAATACCGATGCACGATGTGATTCGAGGTGTGATGCCCTTCTTGATTTCTCAGGTCGTGGTCATGGGTTCACTCATTGCCTTCCCGAGCTTGGTGATGGTGCCGCTGAAATGGTTGCTGATGAAATGAACGTCTTAGATTCTTTCCAACTCACCGGGCGTCGCGCCCTGATCACCGGTTCATCGGCCGGCATAGGTTTGGCCCTGGCCGAGGCCTTGGCCCAAGCGGGCGCCCATGTGGTGCTCAATGGCCGTACGGCCAGCAAAGTGGACGCCGCAGCAGACTCATTGAGAGCGCAAGGCCTTTCGGTCAGCACATCGGTCTTTGATGTGACCGATGCCGATCGGGTGCGCGAAGCTGTTGACCTGATAGAAGCCGAAGGCCCGATCGACATCTTGGTCAACAACGCGGGGATGCAGATTCGTGGTCCTTTGCACGAATACGATGACCGCGATTGGCGCACCATCATGAAGACCAACCTGGACAGTGTGTATTTTGTGGGCCAGTCGGTGGCCAAAAAAATGATTCCCCGGGGTCGCGGCAAGATCATCAACATTTGCTCGGTACAAAGCGAGTTGGGCCGGCCCGGCATTGCGCCCTACGCGGCCACCAAAGGTGCCGTGAAAATGCTGACCAAAGGCATGGCCATCGATTGGGGCCAATTTGGCATCAACGTCAATGGCATTGGCCCGGGCTACTTCAAAACCGAGCTGAACCAAAAGCTGGTTGACGACCCGACCTTCAGCAGTTGGCTGGTGGGCCGCACCCCCAGTCGCCGCTGGGGCGACGTCGAAGACCTCGGTGGTGCCGCGGTTTTCTTGGCCTCAGATGCCTCTCGCTTTGTGAATGGCCATATCCTTTATGTCGACGGCGGCGTGACGGCCAGCCTCTAAGATTCACCCCTCAATTCACACCGAACACCATGAAATCTGTTGTTTGCCATTCGGCCAAAGACCTTCGCATTGAAAACACCGAATTGCCCGCTTTAGGCGAGCACCAGTTGCGCGTGAATGTGGCCTATGGCGGCATTTGCGGCTCTGACCTGCATTACTACCAGCACGGCGGTTTTGGTACGGTGCGCATCAAACAACCCATTGCGCTGGGCCACGAGGTGTCGGGCGTGGTCGCCCATTGCGGCCCGGCTGTCTCGGGCATTCAGCCAGGCCAGCGCATTGCCATTTCGCCTTCGCGCCCCTGCGGTCATTGCCGTTTCTGCCAGGCGGGCCAGCACAACCATTGCCTGAACATGCGGTTTTACGGCAGCGCCATGCCCTTCCCCCACATTCAGGGCGCGTTCAGTGAGCAACTCATCATCGAGGGCTACCAAGCCCACCCGATTGCTGACCACCTGAGCTTGTCAGAGGCCGCATTGGCCGAGCCGTTGTCGGTGGGTTTGCACGCCATTCAGCGCGCTGGCAGCGTCTTGGGCAAGCAGGTGTTGGTGACCGGCTGCGGCCCGATTGGCTCGCTCTTGATTGGCGCTTTGCGCCGTGCCGGTGCCGCCCGCATCGTGGCCGCCGACATCGCCGATTTGCCGCTGACCTGTGCGAAACAAATGGGCGCCGATGAAACCATCAACCTGAAAACCAAGGCCGAAGCGCTGGACCGCTACAAAGTCGACAAAGGCCAGTTTGATGCCGTGTTTGAAGCCTCGGGCAGCGAAGCCGCTTTGCGTGTGTGCCTTGACACCATTGCCCCGCGAGGAGTGTTGATCACGGTGGGCATGGGGGGCGAGATCAGCCTGCCCATGACGCAACTGGTGGCCAAAGAAATCGACATGCGCGGCACCTTCCGCTTCCATGCCGAATTTGCCACTGCCGTGCGGTTTTTG
>JBJOIR010000076.1:0-9440 GCA_046047055.1 Pseudomonadota bacterium
GTAAGGAGTGACCATGACGGAAGCTAAAACATCCCTCAAGCGCACCTTGATTGGCAAGGTGGTCAGCGACAAGCGCGCCAAAACCGTGACCGTGCTGGTCGAGCGCCGTGTGAAACACGAGCTCTACGGCAAGATCGTCGGTAAGTCGAGCAAATACCATGCGCACGACGAAAAAGGTGAATTCCACCTGGGCGACACCATTGAAATCACGGAAAGCCGTCCGATTTCTAAAACCAAAAACTGGGTGGCTACTCGCCTGGTTCAGAAAGCTGCATCCGTCTAAGCCAAAAAGCCCGACGTCTGCAGACTTCCAGAAAACGACCCACAATAGTGGGTCGTTTTTTTTTAACTTGGCGTTTGCGCCTTAACCCCCCTTATGGAGAACAACATGATCAAAGTCGGAGACACACTGCCCGCAGGTACCCTGATGGAATTTGTCGAGGTCGAGGGCAACGGCTGCAGCATCGGCCCCAACCCAGTTGACGTGACCAAAGCCGCAGCTGGAAAAACCATCGCACTGTTCGCTTTGCCAGGTGCGTTCACGCCCACATGCTCCGCTAAACATGTGCCAGGTTATGTTGAAAACTACGATGCCTTGAAAGCCGCTGGGGTCGACGAAATCTGGTGCGTCAGCGTGAACGATGCATTTGTGATGGGCGCGTGGGCCCGCGATCAAAAAACAGGCAGCAAAGTCCGCATGTTGGGTGACGGCAGTGCTGACTTCAGCAAGGCGACGGGCCTCACATTGGATTTGACCAGCCGAGGCATGGGTTTGCGCAGCAACCGCTACTCCATGTTAGTCAAAGACGGCAAGGTCGCCGCATTGAACGTGGAAGGTCCTGGCAAATTTGAAGTCAGCGACGCCGCCACTTTGTTGGCACAAGCCAAAGGCTAAGCCGAAAAAAAGGGGCCAGCGGCCCCTTTTTTAATCACACCCCTCTACGGTGAAGAATCGCAAGTCAGCCCATCACCCGATATCGACTTTGAGGTAATGCGCGCCCGCATGGGGGTTGTGATAGTAGGGCGGAATCTCTTCAAATCCCAAGTCTTCATAAAGCGCACGCGCAGACTCCATGTCATCGAGCGTGTCCAGCAACACGCATGCGTAGCCCGCTTTGTGCGCCGCATCCAAAATGGCCTCTGTGAGCTGACGCCCCAAGCCCAAGCCACGATAGGCCTTGCGCACGTACAGGCGTTTCATTTCAGCGGCATTTGCGTAATCTGAACTGTCGCAGGGACGAAGAGCGCAGCAACCAGCAATGGCACCCTCGACATGGGCCAGTAAAAGGGCGCCCCGAGGCTCAGCGTAGTCGCCAGGCAAATGGGCCAGCTCTTCTTCAAAGCCTTGAAAACACAAATCCACTTTCAGGCTGGCAGCGTATTCTTGAAATATGGCGCGGGTCTCGGACCAATCCTTGTCGCTGGTGGGTTTCAGCAATTGAACTGAAGGCATGGGGCAGGTTCGGAATCAAAAAAACAACAGTGTAGCGGCACCGCCGATATCACCACGGGTCCAGTCATCAGGGCCCTAAAGAGACAATGACCCATGCAGACAAAGCCGCTAAGGCCCACAAACACAAGGCCAATAAACGCGTTTGGGTGTTGTCTTTGGATGGCGTGACGGATTCGGCAAGTGATTTATCGCCGTGCACCATGGCCGCCACCAGCTTTTGCTTCTTTTTCCATCGGTACCAAGTCAGAGCCAACACATGGGCCGCCACCAGTCCTAACAAGGCCAATTTGCCCCAGTGCTTGTGCCAACTGCTGGCCCAACTGACCCACTCGGACGGCGCCAAAGCTGCCAATGGACCCATGTTGGAAATCTCGTCGTCACTGATCAACCCCGTTGAAACTTGAAGGGCCAACACCAAAAGGAACGCCAGCACAGACCAAGAGCCTATGGGGTTGTGACCCGCCAAGTGGGCGGTTGGGCTTTTGCCTTGAAAGTAGGCTTTCAGGGCATTGGGGCGCAGGGGCAATTGAGCCCAGCGCGACCAATGGCCACCCAATACGCCCCACACCAAGCGAAACAGCAACAAAGACATCACGGCATAACCGAAGCGGAAATGCCACAGCATGGCGTTGCCCCCGATGTTGCCAGTGATGACCAAACCCACCACGCAGGCCACCAAGGCCCAGTGAAACAAGCGAGTGGGCAAATCCCAGATGCGAACGGTGAACATAGTGAAGAAGCCTGAAGCAGAAGAAATAAGAATATGAGAAACTGAAACGGTGTATCAGACTCTTTTGACGAACAACCGATTGGAATTTTTATGAAAGCAATTTTGAGCATTATGAGCGCGGCCTTGGCCTTCACGTTGGCTGCGCCAGCACAAGCGCAATTCGCCAAACCCGAAGACGCCATCAAGTACCGCAAAGCCAGCTTTACGGTGATGGCGGCTCATTTTGGTCGCTTGGGTGCGATGGCCAATGGCCGAGTACCCTACGACGCGAAAGCCGCCGCCGAGAACGCCGAGGTGGTGAGCGCATTGGCCAAACTGCCATGGACTGCCTTTGGAGACGGCACCGACAAGGGCGAAACGCGTGCCAAACCTGAAATCTGGAAAGAGTCAGCCAAGTTCAAAGAAGCGTCAGACAAGATGGTGACCGAAATGGGCAAATTGAATACCGCAGCCAAGGCCGGTAACCTGGATGCCCTGAAAGCAGCTTTTGGTCCTGCTGCGGCTTCTTGCAAAGCCTGCCACGACAATTTCAGAAAAGACTGATTCAAAAAAGGGGTGGGGAGGGCGCAACAGGTCCCACCCTGGCTCACGATTCGGCCAACAACTTCTCGATCAGTTGATGCAACTCTGCGAAGTTGGGTGTGCCCACAAAGCGCTTCACAATCTCGCCGTGCTTGTTGACCAATAAAGTGGTGGGGGTGAGTTGAATGTCCCCCCAATCGCGCGCCAAGACCCCGGTGTTGTCGATCGCGACCTTGAATGGCAATTGGCGAGTTTGCGCAAAATTCACCACATAACTCGGTGGGTCGTAGCTCATGGCGACGGCCACGGTTTCAAACCCTTTTTCTTTGAACTTGTTGTGGGTGGCGATGAGTTCTGGCATTTCAGCCACACATGAGGTGCAGCTGGTGGCCCAAAAATTAATCAAACTCACTTTGCCCTTTAGCTCCGAGCTGGTGATGCGAGAACCATCCAGCAACGTGAAGGTCGAAGTTGGCGCTTTGTCTGAGCTGCAGCCTGCCATGGCCAGCAAGCAAGCCGATAGCAGCAGCGCAATCAATGAAAGTCTTTTCATAACGGCATTGTAGAAGGCGCCGTGTTTTCGCCCAAGACAGGCCAATAAACCCGTTTCAGATCACGCCTTTGTTGCGCAATGACGCTTGTTGTTCTGTGCTCCAACCCAGCACTTCCGACAAAACTTCCCCGGTGTGCTGGCCCAACAGGGGGGGCGGCAAATCTTGACGAACCGGCGTGTGACTCATCTTGATGGGGCTGGACACCAGTTTTAATCCGGGTTGAATCGGGTGTTCCCATGTGGTCACCATGCCGCGCTCTTGTATTTGGGGGTCGGCAAAAACTTCACCCAAAGTGTTGATGGCACCGCAGGGCACTTTGGCCGCCTCAAGCGCCGCGAGCCAAGTTGCTTTGTTGCGTGTTTTCATGACGGCTTCGAGCAGCGGGACCAACTCGGCTCGGTGCCGAACGCGGTCGGCATTTTGCGCATAGCGGGGGTTTTGTGCCCATTCTGGATGCCCTGCAACGGCACAAAACTTGGCGAACTGTCCATCGTTGCCCACCGCCAAAATCAGGTGGTCGCGTTGTTCGGGTGGGGCTCCATCGGCCGCCATGACCTCAAAGACCTGATAAGGCACGATGTTTTGGTGCGCATTGCCCGCACGCCCAGGCACTTTGCCGCTGACCAAGTAGTTAGAGCCCAGGTTAGCCAGCATGGCCACTTGGGTGTCCAGCAAAGCCATGTCTACTTGCTGGCCTTCGCCGGTGCGCTCGGCATGACGCAAGGCGGCCAAAATGGCCACGGTGGCGTACATGCCGGTGAACAAATCAGCCACCGCCACACCCACTTTTTGAGGGCCACCGCCCAAGTCATCGCGCTCGCCGGTCACGCTCATCAGGCCGCCCATGCCTTGCACGGCGTAGTCATAGCCTGCGCGTTCGCGGTAAGGGCCGGTTTGACCAAAGCCCGTCACGCTGCAATAAACCAATTTGGGGTTGATGGCACTCAAGCTCGCATAGTCAAGCCCGTAGCGCGCCATGTCACCCACCTTGAAGTTCTCTACAAAAACGTCGCAGTGTTTGACCAACGCCCGGATCAGGGCTTGACCTTCACTGTGCGCGATATCACAAGTGACCGAACGCTTGTTGCGATTGGCGCCTAAGTAATAAGCCGCTTCAGCGGTGTCTTGCCCCTGTGCATCCTTTAAAAAAGGGGGGCCCCAAGTGCGGGTATCGTCGCCGCTGCCGGGGCGCTCAATCTTGATGACATCTGCGCCCAAATCGGCCAATGTCTGGGTGCACCAAGGCCCTGCGAGGACGCGGGAGAGATCAAGAACGCGGATGCCATCGAGTGAATTCATGACCGCATTGTCCCGAAAAACGCAAACCGCCGCTGATCGGGATAATCACGCCATGCAAATTCAAGACAGAGCCCGTTGGGCCAGCCTCTTCTTACTCCTGGGTTTGGGTGCTTGTAGCCCCAGTCAAAACTGGCGCGAAGTGACTTTTGAGGCCACCTCCCTCAAAGCCCAGTTGCCCTGCAAGCCCGACCGAACCACGCGTGAGGTGCCTCTGGGCGGTGCGTCCGTCGAGTTGCAGGTGGTCGGCTGCGAAAGCGGCACCTCGATCGTGGCTGTGATGACCGTTGCCCTTGCACCTGGTGCCGATGCCCAAGCGCTGTTGCTGGGTTGGCAAAAAGCCACATTGCAAAACGCCAAGATCACAGAACGCTTGCCGACAGCACAACAGCAGCCTTGGCATCGGCCGGGCATGTTGCCCTTGGCTGCCTCGGTTCGTGTGCAGGCGCAAGGTGCGCGTGCCAATAACGAAGCGGTGACTCTGGCCGCCGTTTGGGGTGCAGTGGCCGAGGGTGACCATGTGCGTTTGGTCCATGCCGTGGTGTATGACAAAACGATTTCGCCAGAAATGGCCAACACCTTGTTTGACGGAATAAAGCCATGACCGTGACCGCCGTGCCCAGCTCCGAACTCTTGCCCCGCCGCATGGCGATTGTGGTGTTTCTGGCGTTCGCCTTGGGCTATTTTTGCTCTACATTGATACGCGCCATCACGGCCACCTTGTCACCCACGTTGACCACCGAATTCAACCTGACTGCGCAAGATCTTGGTCTGTTGGCGGGCGGGTACTTTTTGGGTTTTTCGCTGACCCAGTTGCCGTTGGGGCGCTTGCTGGACAAATATGGTCCGCAAAAAGTCGTGCTGGCATTCTTGTTTTTTGCCGTGCTGGGTTGTTTGGCATTTTCTTGGGCTGACAGCTTTCACGGCTTGTTGGCCGCGCGTATTTTGTGCGGCATGGGCGTGAGTGCTTGCCTCATGGCCCCACTGACAGGCTACCGCCGTTGGTTTGATGCCAACACCCAGTTGCGTGCCAATTCGTGGATGCTGATGACCGGCTCTTTGGGCATGCTGGCTGCCACTTTGCCTGTTCAATGGCTCATGCCCATTTGGGGCTGGCGTGCCTTGTTCGTCTTGTTGGCCGTGATGGTGGTCGTGACGATGGTCTTGATGGCATGGGTGGTGCCCCGCTGGAAGACCGTGAAAGCCGAGGCAGCTGACGCCCAGAACCAACTGGATGACGATGGCAGCTACCGCGAGATTTGGAAGAGTGCGTATTTCTGGCGCATGACCCCGATCGGCTTTTTCAGTTACGGCGGCATGGTCGCCATCCAGACCCTGTGGGCGGGCCCTTGGATGACCCAGGTCGCGGGTTGGACGGCGGGCGAGGCCGCACAAGGGCTGTTCTTCATCAACTTGGCCATGCTGTTGACATTTTGGGTGTGGGGCCTGATCACGCCGGCGTTGTCGCGCAAAGGCATTCCTGTGGAGCGCTTGATCGCTTGGGGCTTGCCCGTGAGTTTTGTGACCATCGGCACTTTGGCTTGGATGGGGCCGGCCGTGGGGTCGGCCGCGGCATTCGGCTTGGCGTTGTTGTGCATGAGCAGCACCTTTGTCGCGTTGGCACAGCCGGCGGTGGGCATGGCATTTCCCTCTCACTTGGCAGGGCGCGCGCTGTCGGCTTACAACCTGGTGGTGTTCGTGGGGGTTTTTGTGGTGCAGTGGGGCATTGGCTTGCTGGTTGATGCAGGGCGGGTGATGGGACTCGAAAAGTCCGCCTCTTACCAATGGGCACTGGCCTGCTTTGGCTTTTGCTCGCTGCTGTCTTGGGTGTTTTTCTTGCTAAAGAAGCCGGTTCAGCCCTGATAATCAAGTTCTATGATCGGTATCCTCATCGTTGCCCATACCCCGCTGGCCAGTGCTTTGCGTGACTGTGCCCTGCACGTCTTTCCAGACTGCGCTTCTGGCGTGATGGCGTTGGATGTGTTGCCCGATGAGTCCCCCGAGCAAAGTTTGGACAAAGCCCGCGCTGCAATGCAAACCTTGGGTACCGACAGCGTTTTGCTGCTGAGTGATGTGTTCGGTGCCACCCCTTGCAACGTGGCGCAACAGCTCAACGATGGGGTGCACACCCGATTGGTGGCCGGGGTCAACCTGCCCATGTTGTTGCGCAGTGTGTGCTACCGACACGAAAGTTTGGAAGCCTTGGCCATTCGGGCGCATGCGGGTGGTACCCAAAGCATCATGCCCGTCGGCAGCACGGCGCCCCAAAATCAAACAGGAAAGAGACATGCCACAAGCCACCACGACCATCAGCAATAAATTGGGATTGCACGCCCGGGCCTCGGCCAAGCTGACCAAGCTGGCGGGCAGTTTTCCTTGTGAGGTTTGGTTGAGCAAAGGCGAGCGTCGCATCAATGCCAAAAGCATCATGGGCGTCATGATGTTGGCTGCCGGTGTTGGCAGCGAAGTGGTGCTTGAAACGGCGGGTGAACAAGAGCAAGAAGCGCTGGACGCCTTGCTGGCCCTGATGGCCGATAAATTTGGCGAAGGCGAGTGACGGTGTCCGTGACCCACTCACCAACCCACTGGGAGCTATTGCCATGACGTTCAGCATCCATGGTTTGGCGGTCGCCCGAGGCATTGCCATAGGGCGGGCGGTGTTGGTGGCATCCAGCCGAGTGGATGTGGCGCACTATTTCATTGGGTCCACTGAAGTGGCCGCAGAGATTGAGCGCTTGCGTGCTGCGCGCAATGAGGTCATTGACGAATTGCAGCGCTTGCAAAGAGACATGCCCAAAGACGCGCCGCACGAGTTGGGCGCGCTGCTGGATGTGCACTTGATGTTGTTGGAAGACGATGAACTCAATGCCAGTGTGGTGCATTGGATCAAAGAGCGCCTGTACAACGCCGAGTGGGCCTTGACCAGTCAATTGGAAGTGATTTCGCGCCAGTTTGAGGAGATGGACGACCCCTATCTGCGCGAAAGAATTGCGGACGTTGAGCAAGTCGCCGAGCGGGTGTTGCAAAGTCTCAAAGGCACGGGTTCTTTGGTCACCAAAGTGGCGCGCCCAGCCAGACCCCAGCAAGAACTTCAGTTGGGCGACACCGACGTGCCGCTGGTGTTGGTGGCGCACGATTTGTCACCGGCCGACATGCTGCAATTCAAGCAAAGCGTGTTCACTGGCTTTGTCACCGATGTGGGGGGGAAAACCTCGCACACCGCCATTGTTGCGCGCAGCTTGGACATTCCTGCGGTGGTTGGGGCACGCACGGCCAGTCAGTTGGTCAAGCAAGACGACTGGGTCATCATCGATGGCGATGCTGGCGTGGTCATCGTGGACCCATCACCCATTGTGTTGGCCGACTATGGCTTCAAGCAGCGCCAAGGCGACTTAGAGCGCGAACGACTGGCGCGTTTGCGGCACACCCCGGCCATCACGCTGGATGGTCAAAAAATCGAACTCTTGGCCAACATTGAAATGCCCGAAGACACCCAGGCGGCCATCACTGCCGGGGCGATTGGAGTGGGCTTGTTTCGCAGTGAATTTTTGTTCATGGGCCGGCAAGGCAATTTGCCGGGTGAAGACGAGCAATACGAAGCCTATCGGCGTGCCGTGGATGGCATGAATGGTTTGCCGGTGACCGTGCGGACCGTGGATGTGGGCGCCGACAAGCCGCTCGATGACGCGCGGCACGACGCTGCGCACTTGAACCCTGCGCTGGGGCTGCGCGCCATTCGCTGGAGTCTGGCAGACCCCTCGATGTTCTTGACGCAGTTACGAGCCATCTTGCGCGCAGCCGCGCATGGCCAAGTCAATTTGCTCATTCCGATGTTGGCCCATGGCAGTGAGATTCGACAGACTTTGGCCCTGATTGACCAAGCACGCCATGAACTCGACCGCCGCGGCGAAACCTATGGCCCCGTTCGCCTGGGTGCGATGATCGAGATTCCAGCCGCTGCCTTGTCATTGCGCTTGTTCTTGAAGTACTTTGACTTTTTGTCGATTGGCACCAACGACTTGATTCAATACACCTTGGCGATTGACCGGGCTGATGAATCTGTCGCGCATCTGTATGACCCCCTTCACCCTGCAGTGTTGCGTCTGATTGCGGACACCATTGCAGAGTGCAACCGTCAAGGCAAAGGGGTTTCGGTGTGTGGCGAAATGGCGGGCGACGTCAGCATGACCCGGCTGTTGCTCGGGTTGGGTTTGCGCAGTTTCTCGATGCACCCCTCGCAAATTTTGTCAGTCAAGCAACAGGTGCTGCGTTCCGATACAGCCAAGCTGGCGCAGTGGGCCGAACAAGTGCTTGCTGCAGACGAGCCAGCGACTTTGATGTCGAACTGAATTAGGCCGGCTTGAGTTTGTCTTGGGTCCGGGTGTCGAAGTCACCCGCATCGTGCCGTTCATGCAATTGGGTTTCGAGCGGACCGATCACGCGGTTCACCATGCGCCCGCGTTTCACAGCAGGTCGTTGTGCCAGCTCGTCCGCCCAACGGTTCACATGCTCGTACTCGTGCACTTGCAAAAACTCGCCCGCTTCATACATGGTGCCTTTGGCCATGCCGCCGTACCAAGGCCAGATGGCGATGTCGGCAATGGTGTAGTCATCGCCAGCAATGAATCGGCTCTCGGCCAAGCGGCGGTTCAACACATCCATTTCGCGTTTCACTTCCATCGCAAAGCGGTCAATGGCGTACTCAATCTTGAACGGCGCGTAGGCGTAAAAGTGACCAAAGCCGCCCCCCAAATAAGGCGCGCTGCCCATTTGCCAAAACAACCACGACAAGCACTCGGCTCTTTTGGCGGGGTCGGTGGGCACCAAGGCGCCAAATTTTTCGGCCAAGTACAACAAGATGGCCCCTGACTCAAAAACCCGGACG
>JBJOIR010000077.1:0-9213 GCA_046047055.1 Pseudomonadota bacterium
GCGCAGGTCGGCGGAGTCATGCAGTGGCGTTGTCGCAGCCGCTGCCGACTGGACGCTCGCCAACAAGCGGCTGGCATATGCCTCTTGCACCGCACATTCTGTGGGGTGAACACTGAGCAAAACACGGTCAAACACCGCAAACCCCACAGGACTGGTGTCAATGCGTTGCAGCACCGGTGGCCCAGGGCGCTTGCCTTGCAGCGTCAAACCTTGATGCGTCCCATGGGGGTTGCTCTGTGCCAAACGCCGAAACACCATCAGGTCGTAATGCGAGCTGTAGTCAAAGCGTGAGGGGAGTTGGGCGTTCAGCAGATCGGACACATGCAAGTCCACCAAGGGCTGGCCGGTGATCCGCTCGAGGGTGGCTTGAATCAATGCCAGCTCGGACTGGAACTTTTCACGCGAGCAAGAAATCCAAACATAACCGTGCTCGGGCAGCTGCTCGGGCAGATCAATGCCGTCTTGGACCTGGGCGCCTGCAATCGTGAAGACCCGCATGAAGGTGCTTAGCTTTGGCGAATCAAGCGGGCTGCGTCGCGTGCGAAGTAAGTCAATACGCCGTCCGCGCCAGCGCGTTTGAAAGCCAACAGGCTTTCCATCATCACGCTGTCGTGGTCCAACCAGCCGTTTTGTGCGGCCGCTTTCAGCATGGCGTATTCACCCGACACCTGGTAAGCAAAGGTGGGGACTTTGAATTCGTCTTTCACGCGGCGCACGATGTCCAAATAGGGCATGCCGGGTTTGACCATCACCATGTCGGCGCCTTCTGCCAAATCCATGGCCACTTCGCGCAGGGCTTCGTCGCTGTTGCCAGGGTCCATTTGGTAGACCTTTTTGTTGCTCTTGCCCAAATTGGCAGCGGAGCCCACCGCGTCGCGGAAGGGGCCATAAAAGGCGCTGGCGTACTTGGCGCTGTAGGCCATGATGCGGGTGTGCACGAGGCCGCGCGCTTCAAGGGCTTGGCGAATCGCACCAATGCGTCCATCCATCATGTCGCTGGGGGCCACCATGTCGACACCGGCTTCGGCTTGGGTCAGGGCTTGTTGCACCAGCACCGCTGTGGTTTCGTCGTTCAGGATGTAGCCGGTTTCATCGAGCAAACCGTCTTGGCCATGGCTGGTGAAGGGGTCAAGCGCGACATCGGTCATGACGCCCAATTCGGGAAATCGTTTTTTCAGCTCGCGCACCACGCGGGGCACCAAGCCGTTGGGGTTCATGGCTTCTTGGCCAGTGGGGTCTTTCAGCGAGGCGTCGATCACCGGAAACAGCGCCATGACCGGAATGCCCAGCTTGACGCAATCTTCGGCCACGGGCAGCAACAAATCGAGCGATAAACGTTCTACCCCGGGCATGGAGCCTACCGCCTGTCGCTGGTTTTGACCGTCCAGCACAAACACCGGGTAGATCAGATCGTGCGGCGTGACGTGGTTTTCGCGCACCAGGTTGCGGGTGAATTCGTCACGGCGCAAACGGCGTGGGCGGCTAGATGGAAAGGGGGCGACGGGGTTCATGGTGAAAATTGTGCCTGAAGTCCTGCGCGGCCCCAAACTCAGGCGCATTCATTCGGCGTGCAGCGCCGAGATTTCAATAGTTCGTAAAAACAACATAAATACTGAAATT
Organism: Pseudomonadota bacterium; assembly: GCA_046047055.1. GTDB lineage: Bacteria > Pseudomonadota > Gammaproteobacteria > Burkholderiales > Burkholderiaceae_C > Limnohabitans_A. The sequence continues at coordinate 1,621 of JBJOIR010000077.1, forward strand.
AATCTTGTTAATGATTTTGTTATTTGATAAATTCAATTCAGGCAGTTCTCTGCCTCCCGCTTTTCCTCCCTGAGCGGGGCCTGGACGCGGTAACGCGGATGGGCTTACCACCCTCGGCCTTGGCCGAGGGTTTTTTTTGTCCTTGCGCGCCACTTGCACTGGCGCAGTCATCTCTGACTACACTTGCGACATGCTCTGGATCAAAGCCCTTCACATCGTCTTCATTGCCAGCTGGTTTGCAGGCTTGTTTTATTTGCCTCGCATTTTTGTCAATTTGGCATTGGTCGAGCCCCACTCGGTGGCAGAACGCGAGCGCTTGCTGCTGATGGCGCGCAAGTTGTACCGGTTCATGACGATATTGGCCATTCCCGCCTTGGCCTTTGGTTTGTGGCTTTGGCTGGTGTATGGAATTGGCCGTGGTCCGGGCCAAGGCTGGATGCATGCCAAGCTGGTCATTGTGCTGGCCTTGCTGGGTTACCACCACAGCTGTGGCGTGATGCTTCGGAAGTTCACCCAGGGCCAAATGCAGCGCAGCCATATTTGGTTTCGTTGGTTCAACGAGGTCCCCGTCCTCATGATGTTGGCCGCGGTGGTATTGGTGGTGGTCAAACCGTTTTAAGGGGTGGATGTGCGCACCCACCACCCGCGCAAAACGGTTGCATGGCCTTTGGTGTGGATTTATGCCATGCTGATTGTTTACGCCAGCCTGTACCCCTTTGAAAATTGGCGCGTTCAGGGCATTGCACCTTGGGCCTTTTTGACAGCACCCCTGCCGCAATACTGGACAGGCTTTGATGTGCTGTCCAATGTGGTGGGTTATGCGCCTTTTGGTTTTTTGTTGGCCTTGGCCTTGCACAGAACTCGGCGCCATTGGCCCGCCATTGCATTGGCCACGCTTGCCGCGGCCTTGTTGTCATTGACGCTGGAGTCTTTGCAAATGTTTCTGCCTGTTCGGGTGCCCTCGAACGTTGATGCTGCGCTGAATACCTTGGGCGCTCTGGTCGGTGCTGTGACGGCGCGGGCGTTGGAGTGGGTAGGTTTGCTGGACCGGTGGAGTCGTTTTCGTGACCGCTGGTTTGTGCACGATGCCAGCGGGGGCATGGCGTTGTTGGCGGTATGGCCGCTGGCGCTGTTGTTTCCGGTGCCCGTGACGTTTGGCTTGGGCCAAGTTTTGGAGCGCGTGGAGTTGGCGCTGGCCCATGTTCTGGAAGACTCTCAGTTGCTGGAGTGGCTGCCGCTGCGCGAGGTGGAGTTGCAACCGTTGTTGCCGATCAGCGAAATACTGTGTGTGGCCATTGGACTGCTTTTGCCCTGCCTTTTGGCTTTTGGGGTGCTGCGCGAGTGGCGCCAGCGCGTGGTGGCAGCGCTGCTGTTGGTGTGTGTGGGGTTTGCGGCCAGTGCCTTGTCGGCCGCGCTCACCTATGGCCCGTCGCACGCTTGGGACTGGGTCAGCCCCGAGGTGTTGGCCGGCTTGTTGCTCGGCGTGCTCGGCATGGCCGTCTTGTCATTCAGCGCAGCGCGGGTGTGTTGGGTGCTGGCGCTGGCCGCCTTGGTTTGGCAACTCAGTTTGTTGAACAATGCCTCTGCTGACGTGTATTTCGCCTTGACTCTGCAGACTTGGGAACAAGGGCGATTCATTCGTTTCCATGGCCTGATTCAGTGGTTGGGTTGGTTGTGGCCCTATGCCACCCTGCTTTATTTGGTGAATCGCCTTTCGTCATCTCAAACCGAAGAGCTGTGAGGGTGTGCCGGCCTAAAATTGGGCCATGACCTCAGAAAACGCCTCCTCCTATTTCAAGCGCCACATTTTCTTTTGCCTGAATGAGCGCAGCAACAACGAAGCCTGCTGCGCCCAACATGGCGCGCAACAGGCTTTTGAGCATTGCAAAAGCCGCATCAAAGACTTGGGCCTGTCAGGCCCCGGCCAAGTGCGCGTTAACAAGGCGGGCTGTTTGGATCGTTGTTCTGGCGGCCCTGTGGCGGTGGTTTACCCCGAGGGCGTTTGGTACTCCTATGTGGACAAAGCCGACATTGACGAAATCGTCGAAAGCCATTTGAAGAACGGCCAAGTGGTCGAGCGTTTGGTGACACCCGCGCATTTGGGTCGCTGATGAATGCCGCTACCCAACATCTGTCGCTGCAAGGCCCGTCCGGGGTTCTAGAGGGCTTGCTCGACACGCCTGCCGATGGCATGGCGCGTGGCACGGCAGTTATTGCGCACCCGCACCCGCTGTTTGGCGGCACCATGCAAAACAAAGTGGTCCAAACCTTGGCGCGGGCGTTTTTGCAGTGCGGATGGCAAGCGGTGCGGTTCAACTTTCGAGGGGTCGGTGCCAGTGCCGGCAGCTACGACGAAGGCCGCGGCGAGGCCCAAGACATGCTGGCGGTCATTGAGCAATTGGCGCTACAAGGCCCGTTGGCTTTGGCCGGTTTTTCGTTTGGGGCCTTTGTCACCAGCCACGTGGCGCAAACCTTGGCCCCTGTGCGCAGCCCCGAAAAGTTGGTGCTGGTAGGCACCGCGGCTTCGCGTTTTGAGGTGGCCCCCATTGCCCCCGAGTGGCACGACCGGACGTTGGTGTTGCATGGCGAACAAGATGAAACGGTCCCGTTGTCCAGCGTGATGGATTGGGCCCGGCCCCAATCCTTGCCGGTCATGGTGATTCCGGGGGTCGAGCATTTCTTCCATGGACAATTGCCGTTGTTGAAAAGTTTGGTGGCGCGCCATTTGGCCGCCTGAAATCTGAGGCCCCAAAGCGGGAACCCCCTAAGCCATGAACCCCTCTGTGACCGCCTTGTTGAAAAAATGGGCCTTGACGCTGCTGGCCGCCTGGACTTGTTTTGCGCAGGCGCAAATGCCCCAACCGCCCGAGGTGGCTGCCAAGTCTTATTTGCTCATGGACGTGACGGCCAACCAGGTATTGGCCGCCAAAGACCCCGACATGGTGGTCGAGCCCGCTTCATTGACGAAGCTGATGACCGCCTATTTGGTCTTTGATGCCCTCAAATCCCGAAAAATCGACCTCAAGCAGACCTTGTCGGTCTCAGAGAGGGCTTGGAAGATGCCGGGCTCGCGCATGTTCATCGACCCCAAGATGCGCGTGCCCGTGGAAGACTTGATCAAAGGCATGGTGGTTCAATCGGGCAATGACGCCACCGTGGCGCTGGCCGAGGGTGTGGGCGGCAGTGTTGAAAACTTTGTCCAGTTGATGAACCAGCAGGCCCAAGCGCTGGGCATGAAGAACACCCGATACCTCAACCCAGAAGGGCTGACCGAACCGGGGCACACCACCACCGCGCGTGACTTGGGGCTGTTGGCCTCCCGGCTGATGCGAGATTTTCCGGATTACATGCCGTACTACGCGATCAAGAAGTACCGCTACCCCGGCACTCCTGAGGCCAACGACAGCAACCGCAATCTGTTGTTATTTAGAGATCCTTCGGTGGATGGCCTGAAAACGGGGCACACCCAAACGGCGGGTTATTGCCAAGTCGCAACAGCCAAACGCAATTTCCCCAATGTGGGTGCGCGCCGCCTCTTGGCGGTTGTTTTGGGGGCCGACAGCGAAAATGCCCGAGCCAATGAAAGCCAAAGGCTGCTCAACTGGGGGTACACCGCTTTTGATGCCGTCAAGCTGTTTGAGGCGGGCCAGCCGGTGGTGAGCCCTGCCGTTTGGAAAGGCAACATGCCTGTCTTGAAACTGGGGGCCTTTCAGCCTCTGGTGGTGGCGGTCCCCTCTGGCACAGCTGCTCAGATCAAAACCCAAGTCACCCGGCCAGATCCCTTGGTCGCTCCTTTCACCCAAGGGCAAGCAGTTGGCACTTTGCGGGTGTTGAAAGGGGATCAACCCTTGTTTGATGTGCCACTGGTGGTTTTGGAATCGGTGGACGAGGCCGGCGTTTTGGGCCGGGCTTGGGACGCGATTCGGCTCTGGATCAAGTAATTTGGGGCTTGTTGGGGCCCCTAAATTGTGGATAACTTGCCACCCGTCCGCCAGGCGGTTATACTGGCGGGCTTTTCCGCTTTTGGGGCGGAGAAGTTTCTTTTGTCAAATTCAAACGTTTAGGGACGTTACAAACAATGCCAACCATCAATCAATTGGTGCGTCAGGGGCGCGAGGTCGAAACGATCAAGTCCAAAAGCCCTGCGATGCAAAACTCTCCACAGCGTCGTGGTGTCTGCACACGTGTGTACACCACAACGCCTAAAAAGCCTAACTCCGCTCTGCGTAAAGTTGCCAAAGTGCGCTTGACCAACGGTTTTGAGGTTATCTCTTACATCGGCGGTGAAGGCCACAACCTGCAAGAACACTCGGTGGTTCTGGTGCGCGGTGGTCGTGTCAAAGACTTGCCAGGTGTGCGTTACCACATCGTGCGTGGTTCGCTCGACTTGCAAGGCGTGAAAGACCGCAAGCAGTCTCGCTCCAAGTACGGTGCGAAGAAGCCAAAAGCCAAGTAAACCCTCGCGGGTTGAAATTTTTCGGTGCTGTTTCCCGCGTGGCGCGGTGATTCAGCGAAGTGACCCGAAGCCCGGAATCGTCCAGGTGGGTCGAGTAAGTGAGATGTTTTGAATAACTCTCGCGGTGTCTGAAAAGATACCAACTGAAGCAATATGAGGTGAAATATGCCACGTCGTCGCGAAGTCCCTAAACGTGAAATCCTGCCGGATCCCAAGTTCGGTAATGTCGAGTTGTCCAAGTTCATGAACGTGATCATGGAAGGCGGCAAAAAAGCTGTTGCCGAGCGCATCATTTATGGTGCCCTCGAAAACATGGAAAAGAAAACAGGCAAAGACCCTGTGGAACTGTTCTCCATCGCTATCAACAACGTCAAGCCTATGGTGGAAGTGAAATCCCGCCGCGTGGGTGGTGCAAACTACCAGGTGCCTGTTGAAGTGCGCCCTGTTCGCCGCTTGGCTCTGTCGATGCGCTGGATCAAAGAAGCTGCGCGCAAGCGTGGCGAGAAGTCGATGGCCCTGCGTTTGGCCAACGAATTGCTCGAGGCCAACGAAGGCCGCGGCGGTGCCATGAAAAAGCGTGACGAAGTTCACCGCATGGCTGAAGCCAACAAGGCGTTCTCGCACTTCCGCTTCTGATTCACAAAGGTTTCATTTAGAAGCCTGACACTTTCAGAAGCCAGCCCGCTGGCCCTATTCAGGGTGGCGGGCTTTGGTACTTAATCATTGGAGAAATAAATGGCTCGCACCACCCCTATCGAGCGCTATCGCAACATTGGTATTTCGGCGCACATTGACGCTGGTAAAACCACAACGACAGAGCGTATTCTTTTTTATACCGGCGTGAATCACAAGATTGGTGAAGTGCACGACGGCGCTGCCACCATGGACTGGATGGAGCAAGAGCAAGAGCGTGGCATCACGATCACCTCTGCTGCGACCACCTGCTTCTGGAAAGGCATGGACGGCTCTTTCGAAGACCACCGCATCAACATCATCGACACCCCCGGTCACGTGGACTTCACCATTGAAGTTGAGCGTTCCATGCGTGTTCTGGACGGTGCTTGCATGGTTTACTGCGCCGTGGGCGGCGTGCAACCACAGTCTGAAACCGTGTGGCGTCAGGCCAACAAGTACAAAGTGCCACGTTTGGCCTTTGTGAACAAGATGGACCGTACCGGTGCCAACTTCTTCAAAGTGGTTGAGCAGATGAAGTTGCGCCTCAAAGCCAACCCAGTGCCAATCGTGATTCCAATCGGTGCTGAAGAAAACTTCACTGGCGTGGTCGATTTGCGCAAGATGAAAGCCATCATCTGGGACGAAGCTTCCCAGGGCATGAAGTTCACCTTCCAAGAAATCCCGGCCGAATTGCTCGAGACGGCCAAAGAGTGGCGCGAGAAGATGGTGGAAGCTGCTGCTGAAGCCTCTGAAGAGCTGATGAACAAGTACCTTGAAGAAGGCGACTTGAGCGAAGAAGAAATCACACACGGCCTGCGCGTTCGCACCATCAACAGCGAAATCCAGCCCATGTTGTGCGGTACCGCGTTCAAGAACAAAGGTGTTCAGCGCATGCTGGATGCGGTTCTCGAATTGATGCCTTCGCCATTGGACGTGAAAGCGATCAAGGGCTTTGACGAAGAAGAAAAAGAAATCACACGCAAGGCAGACGACGAAGAGAAATTCTCGGCGTTGGCATTCAAATTGATGACCGACCCCTTCGTGGGCCAGTTGACATTCGTGCGCGTCTACTCCGGCGTGCTGAAAAAGGGTGACACCGTTTACAACGCGGTGCGCGGCAAGAAAGAGCGCATTGGCCGTATCGTTCAGATGCACGCCAACAACCGTGAAGAAGTTGACGAAATTCGTGCGGGCGATATCGCTGCTTGCGTCGGTTTGAAAGACGTGACGACCGGCGAAACTTTGTGCGATCCCAACGCTGTGATCACACTCGAGCGCATGGTCTTCCCTGACTCTGTGATCCGTCAAGCGGTGGAACCTAAGTCCAAGGCCGACCAAGAAAAAATGGGCATGGCCCTGTCTCGTTTGGCTGCAGAAGATCCTTCTTTCCGCGTGCAAACCGACGAAGAATCTGGCCAAACCATCATTGGTGGTCAGGGCGAATTGCACCTGGAGATCATCGTTGACCGCATGAAGCGTGAATTCGGTGTGGAGGCCAACGTGGGCAAGCCTCAAGTGGCTTACCGCGAAACCATCCGCAAGACGGTCGAAGAAGCCGAAGGCAAGTTCGTGCGTCAGTCGGGCGGTAAGGGCCAGTACGGTCACGTGGTGTTGAAAGTCGAACCGCAAGAACCCGGCAAGGGCTTCGAGTTCGTCGACGCCATCAAGGGCGGTGTGGTTCCTCGCGAATACATCCCTGCTGTGGAAAAAGGCGTGATCGAAGCTTTGGGTCAAGGCGTGTTGGCGGGCTACCCTGTGGTGGACGTCAAAGTCACTCTGCACTTCGGTTCGTACCACGACGTGGACTCGAACGAAATGGCCTTCAAGATGGCCGCCATCTTTGGTTTCAAAGAAGGTTGCCGCAAAGCCCAGCCCGTGATTCTGGAGCCCATGATGGCTGTGGAAGTCGAGACCCCAGAAGACTACGCCGGTAACGTGATGGGCGATTTGTCCTCACGCCGTGGCATGGTTCAAGGCATGGACGACATGGTCGGTGGTGGTAAGGCCATCAAGGCTGAAGTTCCGTTGTCCGAAATGTTCGGTTACTCGACCACCCTGCGCTCAATGTCGCAAGGCCGTGCAACCTACACCATGGAATTCAAGCACTACGCTGAAGCTCCTCGCAACGTGGCGGAAGCCATCGTTGCCGCTCGCGCAAAGTAAATGACTGTGTACCGGAGTAAATTCGCTTGCGAATTTGCTCTGGCACCTCTGACCAAAGCCAAGCAACAAGCTGTCGACGGTCAAGTCTGAAGTTTCAAAAACTGTCTGCGATCAAGTGCCACTCTGTGCCCGTGCTGAGTGATCAAGCAACCTGATGCAAACATTAAACCAACACACGGGCATTGCTCTTTTTAAGGATTGAAAAATGGCTAAGGAAAAATTCGAACGGACCAAACCCCACGTGAACGTGGGCACCATCGGTCACGTTGACCACGGCAAAACCACCCTGACTGCTGCCA
>JBJOIR010000078.1:0-9184 GCA_046047055.1 Pseudomonadota bacterium
CTGTTTTTTCAGCCAAAGGCTGGAACAGGCTGGCTTGCATGGCCAACAGGTCTTGGGCGTCTTTCACGCTCAACACGGCTTGGGTTTTGTTGGCGGACTCGTCCAAAGCGGCTTTGGCAGCGCTCAGGTTCAATTCAACCAATTTCTCCACGCCTTCAAAGGCTTTGGCGGTCAAACCAAACAGAGTTTCAACGTTGGCTTTGTGCGAGGCGACGATTTGTTCAGCGGTCATCATGAGGATCTCCAGATCAATAAAAAAGGTTTTTCAAAGAGACTGCGCCGAAACTGGCCTGGGCCGTACAACATTGTTGCAGTGCAGCATGAGATGGATTTTAGGGTTTACACGGGGTATTGCAAGGGGCTTTTGCCCCATTCAGTGCAGTTTAGAGTGGGCTTTCTAGAATCGGGGCCTGCCCGAGTCGCCCCATGCACGCCTATTACGCTGACCACTTTGTTTTGCCCTTGCCCGAAGGCCACCGCTTTCCGATGCAAAAGTACAGCCGCCTGCGTGACCGCTTGAGCCAAGAGTTACCGGGCGTGCAGTTGCGCGAGGCCCCTGCGGCCAGCGATGGCGAGTTGGCTTTGGTGCACACGCCCGCCTACATTCAGGGCGTGTCGACAGGCAGCCTCGAGCCGCAGGTGCAACGCGAAATTGGCTTTCCTTGGAGCCCAGCCATGGCCGAGCGGGCCCGCCGTTCGGTGGGCGCCACGGTAGCGGCCGCACGCGATGCCCTGCAGCAAGGCGTGGCGGGCAATTTGGCGGGCGGCACCCACCACGCCTATGCCAACCGCGGCGGTGGCTTTTGTGTCTTCAATGACATTGCAGTCACCGCACGCCTGATGCAAGCCGAGCGCTGGCGTCACCACCGTCAAAAACTGCAGGTGGCAGTGATCGATCTGGATGTGCACCAAGGCAACGGCACAGCGGCCATTTTTGAGAACGACCCCAGCGTTTTCACTTTGTCGCTGCATGGCGAAAAGAACTTCCCGTTTCGCAAAGAACCCAGCGATCTTGATGTCGGCTTGCCCGATGGCTGTACCGATGAGCCTTATTTAGAGGCTTTGCACCAAGCCTTACATACCTTGCAAGACCGGTTTGACCCTCATTTGGTGATTTATCTGGCGGGCGCCGACCCGCATGAGGGCGATCGACTGGGGCGGCTCAAGCTCACCGCGGATGGCATGCAGACCCGCGACCGCGTGGTGTTGGACTGGGCTTGGCAAAGAAAACTGCCTGTGGTGATGTGCATGGGTGGGGGCTACGGTCACGACATTGAGACCACGGTGCAGGTGCAAATGCAGACCTGGAGCGTGGCCATGACCTATTGGCAACGCTGGCACAATCGGCTCCCATGAACGCGCCCGTGAAACCCCAACCTGACGCTCGCAGCAGCTACAAGGCTTTTCGCGCCATCAGCACTCGCTGGATGGACAACGACGTCTACGGCCATGTGAACAACGTGGTTTATTACAGTTGGTTTGACACGGCGGTCAACGCCACGCTCATTGAAAAAGGCGTGCTGGACATCCACTCCGGCTCGACCATCGGCTTGGTGGTCGAAACCCAATGCTTTTATTTCGCCCCGCTGGCGTTCCCTCAAACCATTGAGGCTGGCATTCGCGTGGCCAAATTGGGCAGCTCCAGTGTTCGTTACGAAGTGGGCCTGTTTGCCCAAGGCGAAGCACTGACCGCTGCCCGGGGCCATTTTGTGCACGTGTATGTGAACCGAGAAACCCGCCGCCCGGAGCCTCTACCGGTCGCACTCAAAACATTTTTGGAGACCCTGCTATGACGATTTTGAACATTGGCCCTCAGGTCAGCACCCGTGTGAATGACCCGTCCAGCGTCGATGCCGCTGTGTTGAGCCGTTTTTCAACCCGTGCTTTTCTGCCCAAGGCGGTCGACCGCACATTGATTCAAGAAGTGCTCGAACTTGCAGCGCGCGCCCCCAGTGGAACCAACACCCAGCCTTGGAAGGTGTATGTGTTGCAAGGCGCCAAGCGCGACGAGTTGGTGGCCAAAACCTGCGCCGCACACGACGCGATTGCCGCCAACCCGGCATTGGCCGCTGAACACGCCGAAGCCTACGACTATTACCCTGAAAAATGGGTCAGCCCCTACATCGACCGCCGCCGTGAATGCGGCTTTGGTTTGTACGGTGTGTTGGGCATTGGCAAGGGCGAAAAAGAGCGCATGCACCAACAGCAGCAACAGAATTTCCGGTTCTTTGATGCGCCCGTAGGCCTCATCTTCACCATCGACAAAGTCATGGGCCGCGGCAGCCTGTTGGACTACGGTATGTTCTTGCAAACCCTGATGATTGCGGCCCGCTCACGCGGTCTGCACACCTGCCCGCAAGCGGCTTGGAACGGCTTCTCCAAAATCATCTTGCCTCACGTGGGGGCGGGCGATAACGAGATGGTGGTGTGTGGCATGTCGCTCGGCTATGCCGACGAGGCAGCCTTGGTCAACACCTTCAAGACCACCCGGGTGCAGTCGCAAGACTTCACTCACTGGGTAGAGTAACGCGCACCCATTTGAATTCAAGGGCCTGGTTTGGGATTCGATGCACTGGCGCTGCAACTGCTCAATGGCCTGAGCCACGCCACCACCTTGTTTTTGATGGCTTCGGGCTTGACGCTGATTTTTGGCGTCACCCGGATCGTCAATTTTTCGCACGGCAGTTTCTTCATGCTGGGGGCTTTGTGGTCGGCCCATGCCGTGACGAATTGGTGGCCCGCTTGGGGTGAGTCAGCCTGGGGTTATGGGCTGGCGATGCTCATGGGTGCGGCATTGGCAGCCCTGTTGGGGGCACTCACCGAGTGGCTGCTGTTAAAGCGCATGCGCCATGCCCCACAGCTGTACCAATTGGTCGCTACCTTTGGCCTGACGCTGGCGCTGCACGACGCGATGCGCTGGTTTTTTGGGCCTGAAGAGGTTTTTGCCCCACGCTTTCCCGGCCTCAAAGGGGCGATCGAACTGGGTGAGTCTTTCTTTCCCACTTGGCAGGTCGTGACCTTGCTGCTCGGGCCCTTGGTTTGGTTGGGTTTGCATTTGTTGCTCACCCGAACGCTATGGGGGCAGCGCGTCAAAGCAGCCACGCAAGACCGCGACATGCTCGACGCACTGGGCGTGAACCCCGCGCCCATCATGCTGGGCGTGGTCATGCTGGGCTGCGGCTTGGCTGGGTTGGCAGGGGCCTTGCAGTTGCCGCGTGAACCGGCCCATTTGCAGATGGATGTGAATGTGGTGGTCGAGACTTTTGTGGTGGTGGTCACTGGCGGGCTGGGCAGCATTGGTGGTGCTTTTGCAGCGGCCATGTTGATCGGCGTGATCCATGCATTGGGTTTGAACTTTTTCCCGCAAGCGACCCTGGTGTTGGTGTTTTTGACCATGGCGGTGGTGCTGGTGTGGCGACCGCAAGGCTTGGCGGGGTCAACCGCGCACACTGAACAGCGCGAAAGCGTGCCTGTTTTTTCGCTCTGGCCTGTGGGCTTCGGGGGCCGCGCAGCTTGGGTGGCCTTGTTTGTGAGCCTGACGCTGCTGGCTTGGGGTCAGGGCGACTACGGCCGCAGCTTGGCCGAAGACGTGATGGTCATGATGCTGTTTGGTCTCAGCCTGCAGTGGATGATGGCTTTGGGCGGTTTGGTCAGCTTTGGCCATGCGGCTTTTTTTGCATTGGGGGCCTATGGCGCGGCACTGGCCCATTTGAACTGGGGCGCCAGTTTGGGCTTGGCCCTGCTGGCCGGCATGGCACTGGCACTGGCTGTGGCACTGGTGTTTGGTGCCTTGGTGGTGCGCAGCAGCGGTGTGTATTTGGCCATGTTGTCTTTGGCGCTGGCACAAATGGTCTGGGCCGGTGCCACCCAGTGGGTCGGCCTGACCGGGGGAGACAACGGGCTGATTGGGCTGCGCCTGATCGATGCCGCACAGCGGCCAGTGTGGGATGCGGTGCTGTTGGTGCTGTCGTTGTTGGCCGTGGCCGGCATGGCTCGGGTGGTGAAATCCAGCCGGGGAGCCGCATTGCAAGCGCTGCGCGATGCTCCCTTGCGTGCGGCCGCCAGTGGCTTGCAGGTGCAGTTGTTGCGCTACCAAGTGTTTGTGGGCAGCGCGTTGCTCGCCGGACTGGCCGGGGGCTTGTGGGCGGCGTTCAAAGGGGCTGTTTTTCCGTCTGTGGCGTCGGTCGCCATGTCGGTCGATGCCTTGCTGGTGATTTTGTTGGGGGGTGTGCACCAGTTGTGGGGCGCTGCGGTGGGCAGCACATTGCTGGTGTGGGGCGGGGCTGAGTTGGGGCAAGGCCTTGACTATTGGCGCGGCATTTTGGGGGTGTTGATCATGGTGGTCATGGTGCTGGCCCCCAGCGGGGTGTTGGGCGGTTGGCAACAAGGCTGGGCCCGCCTCAGGGGTGCCAAGGGGCAGGGCGCATGAGCCATTCAGACACAACCAGCTCGGTGCTTGGAAATGCGGGCACAGCTACAGACAAATCGGTAGGCAAAGTTGCTGGTCAAATTGTGGCCGCAGGTGCAGGTGCAGGGGCAGGGGCAGGTGCAGGTGCAGGTGCAGGTGCAGGTTTGCAAGTGCGTGGTCTGGTCAAGCATTTTGGCGGTGTGCGCGCGCTGGATGGGGTCGACTTGGATGTGCCCACAGGCCAGTGTGTGGCCTTGATTGGCCCAAACGGCGCAGGCAAATCGACCTGTTTTGCCTGCTTGGCCGGACAACAGGTGCCGACGGCGGGACGGGTGACTTGGCAAGGCCACACTTTGCTCGGCCAATCGCCGGCACATCGGCAACAACTGGGGGTGGCGCGCACCTTCCAAGTGGCCCAAACCTTTGAGGCGCTCACCGCCTTGCAAAACATCCAATTGGTCTTGCGCGATGCCGCCCCACTGTCTTGGTGGGACACCTTGAGTCAACGCCAACCCGAGCGCTCTATGCAACTGCTGGCGCAGGCAGGCTTGCACACCTTGGCGCAGACAACGGTTGCCGATTTGCCTTATGGGGCCAAGAAAAGACTCGAGCTGGCGATGGCCTTGGCTGGCTTGCCTGCAGAGCCCTATGACGCATTGTTGTTGTTAGACGAACCGGCCGCTGGTTTGGCCTTGGCCGAGCGTGCCGAGATGATGGCCTTGGTCCGCCAAGTTGCCGCGCAAGGGGTCACGGTGTTGTACACCGAGCACAACATGGACGCCGTTTTTGGTGTCGCCGACAGGGTCATGGTGCTGATGCAAGGCCGCTTGGTGGCCGATGGCACGCCGGATCGTGTGGCCCAAGACCCGCAGGTACTGAAGCACTATTTGGGCATGGACTTCACAACCCAAGCCGAAGCCCAGACGCCCAACCCGGCAGGTGGCCGCCATGCGTGAAGCGTCGCTTCAGGTCAGCCACTTGAATGCTTGGTACGGACAAGCGCAAGCCTTGTTCGATGTCTCGCTGTCGGTTGAGGCGGGTGAGTGGGTGGTGTTGCAGGGCCTGAACGGCGCGGGGAAATCGAGTTTGCTGCAGTCCTTGATGGGTTTGGGGCCGCGTGTGAGTGGCGAAATTATTTGGTCTGGCCAATCTTTGATTCACTGGCCGGCACACCAAAGGGCGCAAGTGGGTTTGGGCTTTGTGGCCGAAGACCGACGTTTGTTCACCGGTTTGTCGGTGCAAGAAAACCTGTGGATTGCCGCAAGGGGGGCATCCAAAGCCGCCATCAACCAGCAATACGAACGGGTGCTGTCTTTGTTTCCAGTGTTGGGTCAGATGTTGCGCCGACCGGCCAGCCAAATGAGCGGCGGCGAGCAACAAATGTTGGCCATCGCCCGTACCCTCATGACCGGCCCGCGCCTGTTGTTGTTGGACGAGCCTTGCGAGGGGATTGCCCCGGTTTTGGTGCAGGCACTGCGCGAGGCATTGCTGCAATTGCGCCGTGAAGGGCTGAGCTTGTTGGTGTCAGAGCAAAACAACATTTTGGCGGCCCATGCCGACCGGGTTGTGCAGTTGACCAGTGGCCGTTTGGGGCTTGCGCATCCCTTACACTGAGGCACGAACACGAGCGGCTTCAAGCCGCCAGAGACAAACCACCATGATCATCACCAGTCTGCTCGACACCGACCTGTACAAATTCACCATGATGCAGGTCGTCCTGCACCAGTTTCCAGGTGCCCAGGTCGAATACAAGTTCAAGTGCCGAAACCCCGGCGTACCGCTGGCCCCGTTTGTCAAAGAGATCCGGGAAGAAATCCTGTCTTTGTGCAGCTTGCCTTTCAAAGAAGGTGAGTTGCGGTACCTGCGGTCGATGCGTTTTATCAAAAGCGACTTTGTCGACTTTTTGGCCCTCTTCAAGCTCAATGAAAAATACATCGAAGTCACGCCGCTGCCCACTGGCGAGATCGACATCACGATCCGCGGACCTTGGTTGCACACCATCTTGTTTGAGATTCCGGTGTTGGCCATCGTCAATGAGGTGTACTTCCGCAACAGCCAAAAAGTGCCTGATTTGATGGAAGGTCGTCGCCGGCTGGACACCAAAATTGCGCAACTGCAAGCCCCCGGTTTGGAAACACTCAAGATAGCCGATTACGGCACACGCCGACGCTTTTCGCGGGCTTGGCACGAAGAGGTCTTGCGCGTCTTGTCTGCCCGATTGGGCACCGGGCCCTCGGGCCAATTTGCTGGCACCAGCAATGTGTATTACGCCTATGTTTTGGGCTTGACCCCGCTGGGCACCATGGCGCACGAATACCTGCAGGCCTGCCAAGCCTTGGGGCCGCGTTTGCGGGACAGCCAGATTTTTGCTTTCGAGTCTTGGGCCAAAGAGTACCGCGGCGACTTGGGCATCGCGCTGTCCGATGTGTACGGCTTTAACGCTTTTTTGCGTGACTTTGATCTGTATTTTTGCAAGCTCTTTGACGGTGCTCGCCACGACAGCGGCGACCCCTTCAGCTGGGGTGAACGCATGATCGCCCACTACCAGCACAACCGGGTCGATCCGAAAACCAAAACCCTGATCTTCAGTGACAGCCTGACCATACCGCGCACCATTGAGTTGTTTCAGCAATTTCAGGGGCGTTGTCAACTGGCCTTTGGGGTGGGCACCAACCTGACCAACGACTTGGGTTATGAGCCGCTGCAGATTGTCATCAAGATGACCCGCTGCAACGGTCAGCCTGTGGCCAAATTGTCAGATTCGCCCGGCAAGGGCATGTGCGATGACGAGAAATACTTGGCCTATTTGCGCCAAGTTTTCGAGATTGCCACATCGACTTAATGGCTTTGCCTGGTTCGGTAACATGCCCAACCATTCGACATTCACGAGGGAAAAACAATGAAGACAACTTTGTGGCGCAAGGCCAGTCAGCTGGCCATCCCACTCTTATTGACGCTGCCGACTTTGACCTTTGCGGCTGAGTTTGACGGGGCACAACTGACGGCGGTGTGGGGCATTCCGTTTGCCGGCATTTTGTTGTCCATCGCCCTTGCACCGCTGTTGTTGCCCCACTTTTGGCATCACCACTACGGCAAAGTCGCCGCGGGCTGGGCCTTGGCCTTTTTGCTGCCGTTTGCGGCCGTGTTTGGCCTCAGCGCCGCAGGCGTCAACTTGGTGCATGCGCTGTTTGCCGAATACATCCCTTTCATCGTGTTGTTGACCGCACTGTTCACGGTGTCGGGGGGCATTTACATTCGGGGCAACTTGCACGGCAGCCCCGGCTTGAACACCGCCATCTTGGCCATCGGGGCGTTATTGGCCAGTTTCATGGGCACCACCGGGGCTTCGATGTTGCTGATTCGCCCCTTGATTCGCGCCAACGACAACCGCAAACACGTGGCGCATGTGGTCGTGTTCTTCATCTTCATTGTCTCCAACGCCGGCGGCTCGTTGACCCCGTTGGGTGACCCCCCGCTGTTTTTGGGCTTCTTGAAAGGCGTGGATTTCTTTTGGACCGTGAAGCACATCTTTCCTGAAAGCCTCTTTCTGATCGGCTCTTTGCTGATCATTTTTTACGCCTTGGATTCTTGGTTCTACCACCGCCGTGAAGAGATGTTGCCAGCCGACCCCACCCCCGACTCGCGAAATATTGGCTTTGATGGCCGAGTCAACTTTGCCCTGCTGGGCGGTGTGGTGGCTTTGGTGCTGATGAGTGGTATTTGGAAATCACCCGTGTCTTTCAACATCGCAGGCACCGAAGTGGGCTTGCCCGGTGTGGTGCGTGATGTGGGGTTGGTCTTGATCACGCTCCTGTCGCTCAAGCTGACCCCGGCCGCGGTGCACCAAGACAACCAATTTTCTTGGGGCCCGATGGTCGAAGTGGCCAAATTGTTTGCAGGCATTTTCTTGACCATCATCCCCGTGATTGCCATGCTCAAGGCCGGTGTTAACGGCCCCTTTGGCGGCGTGGTGTCGGCGGTGACCAACCCCGATGGCAGCCCCAACGTGATGATGTACTTTTGGATCACGGGTCTGCTCAGTTCTTTCTTGGATAATGCGCCCACTTATTTGGTGTTCTTCAACACCGCAGGTGGCGATGCCCAGGTCTTGATGACCACCTTGGCGCCCACCTTGGCCGCCATTTCTGCGGGTGCGGTGTTCATGGGGGCCAACAGCTACATTGGCAATGCGCCTAACCTGATGGTCAAGGCCATTGCCGAAGACCGCGGCATCAAAATGCCCAGCTTCTTTGGCTACATGGCGTGGTCTTGCAGTGTGCTGATCCCGCTGTTCATTCTCATGTCTTACATCTGGTTCCGATAATGTCCAAACCTTCCATCTTGGTGGCGCGCGCCATATTTTCTGAAGTTCTTGACTCGCTGTCTCGGGTGTTCGAGGTAGAGAGCAACCAAGCCGACGAGGTCTGGTCTGCGGCCGAATTGACGCGCCGCATGCAGGGCAAAGTCGGTGCTTTGACCACGGGCAGCGAGCGCATCGATGCCGCCTTGTTGCAAGCCAACCCCCAACTCAAAATCGTGGCCAACATGGCGGTGGGCTTTAACAACTTTGATGTGCCCGCCATGACCGCTGCAGGCGTTCAGGCCAGCAACACGCCCGATGTGCTGACCGAAACCACCGCCGACTTTGGCTTTGCCTTGCTCATGGCCACCGCCCGACGCGTCTGCGAAAGCGAACATTTTTTGCGGGCAGGCCAGTGGACCAAATGGAGCTATGACATGTTTGCAGGGGCCGAGGTGCATGGCTCTACATTGGGC
>JBJOIR010000079.1:0-8929 GCA_046047055.1 Pseudomonadota bacterium
ATGTAACCCAGGCGGTTGATGTTGGCGCCGATCTCAGCACGTTGCTTAGACACCGCACCGATGAAAGTTTCGACTGCGGAAGCCGCAGTAGAAGAAGTGGGCACTGTGCCAATCGAGGTTGCAGTGAATGCCGCTGTGGTGCCATCGCCTGCAGTGGTGATCGACATGCTGGCATGGTCCACCACGGTCAAGCCGTTCCACTTGGCGTTGGTCTTGATGTCGGTGATGGCGGCTGACAAATCAGTCAGTTCGGTGTCGATGAACCCTTTTTGGTCAGAGGACAAAGTGCCACTGGCCTTTTGGATGTTCAGCTCGTACATGCGCTGGGCCATGTTGACGATTTCAGTCAATGCGCCTTCTGCAGTTTGCAAGAAAGAAACGCCATCGTTGATGTTTTGCACCGCCATGCTGGCGCCACGCATCTGGCTGGTGAGTTTTTCGGCCAAGGCCATGCCTGCCGCGTCGACAGCAGCGCTGGAAGTGCGCTTGCCGCTGGACAGCTGGTTCATGGCGCGGGTCATCGAGCGCTCGTTGCTTTCCAGCGCATTGCTGGCGTACATCGACTGGACGTTGGTGTTAATCACTGAAGACATGTTCATTTTCCTTTACTAAGAAATTGCAGAGGCCTCAAGTGAGAATCTGCAGATAAACAGATGGGTCTGTTACTTAGTGAATCGACGCTTGTTTGACAAACTTGAGTCGATCAAGCTTGTTTGTCTAAAAGAAATCCTTTGAGTTTCTCAATGTTGTGTGCAACACGCAGCACAGCTTCATTGGGAATCTGTCGCACCACTTCTCCGGTGGTGGAGTTTTGCACCGTGACCACGGTGGTGTCAGCGGTTTCGTCGTAATTGAATTTGAGTGCTTGCCCAGCTTGTTGCAGGCGCGCATTGGCTTCGGCAATGGCTGCCTCGACATTGCGCTTATTGCCTTCAATGTCCAGGTTGATTTGTGCCGAAGGAATGGATGGCGCTTCGACATGCGCACGCGCGTCTGAGCCGGTTTTGACGGGTATGTCGACAGGGGCTGCGTAACTCACCCCGGGGGAGTGGCGAACAGAATCGATTGACATGGTTATTCCTTATTCGAAAGAAACGAAACACAGCCAGCGTCAGAAACGCGGCTATTCCGTCAATGGGTATCGACGGCTTCAGGAATAACTTGAGAAATTATTTCAATCAGGGCTCGCAATGCCCTGGAATGAATTACTTAGAACTCATATTTACTTGTAGGCGTTCATCATGCCCTCGAAAGTGCTTTTCAGACCTTCTTTGGTGCTGTTGTTGCGACCGACGATGCTTTCCATCGCTCCAAACTGCTGTGTATAGCGTGTCAATAATTTGGACATGCGGTCTTCCAGTTCGGTAAGTTCTTTTTTGTATTCAGAGATTTTGGCCTGGGCGTTGGTGCTCAGGTTGGTCAACGTACTGCCGACTCGGGTGAGGTCGTGCAATTTTTTCACCGCATCTCCCGCCAGCCCTGAAGGTACGCTCGTCAACGTGGTTGGCGTGCTGCGGTTATTGCTCAGCATGGTGACGATATCTTCGTAGTGAGTTTCCAATGCCGCATCGAGTTTGGTTTCGGTCAACTCCATCGTACCGTCGCGGGTGATGCTGATCCCCAAATCGCGCAAAGAGCGAATGGTTGTTCCGGGGGTGCTGGACTCCGCAGTAAATATCGTTCTGATTTGACCGCGCAAAGTGTTGACCGCAGATTCGCCGAACAAACTTGCGCCATAACCTTCAACAGCAGAGTCTTTGTCGGTCGCGCTGTTCAGTACGGTTTGAATATCGTTGTAAGCACTGACCAGTTCTTTGACTTTGGTTTTGAGTGCCGAACTGTCTCGGTCCAACCCCACGACTGCTGGGGTGGTGGTGGTTGTTGTCAAGTTCAGTTTGATGCCTGTCAATGCATCGTCAATGGTGTTGCTGGCGCGTTGCATCGCAACCCCATCCACCTTGATGCTGGAATTTGTGGCGGCTTGAATCGGCGAGCCAAAATCAAGTCCGGGCACAGCAGTGGAGGGACTCAATGTAAAACTGTTGGCAACACCGGTGGCCCCAGTGACCATGATCTTGTAAGGCTCACTGCCTGTACCGCTGTTGATCAATTGAGCTTTGATGCCTTTGTTGGCTTGGTTGATAGACAACACAATGCCTTCTGGTGTGGCCTCAGCGGCAGCAATGGCAATGGTTTGGTTGGCGCCGCCGCCCACCGAAAGGGTCAGATCGAATGCCGCTCCCCCATTCAATGGGGTGTTTTTTTGAGCAAAACCGGCAGATAGATTGCGTTGGCTTTTTGCGAGCGCCAGCACTTCAATCTCGTGGACTCCCGGACTGGCTGTGGAACCTGAAGCCACGGTCATCGCTGTGGGCTGAGTGTTGTTGATGCTCAAGCTGCTGAAGTCACCTTGGTCATCCAAGTTAGAAAACTTGGATTTCAATTCTTTGACAATGAAATTGATGGCCCCCAAGCCCGAAATTCGCGCTTCGCTTTTGGCGATCTTTTTATCAAGCAGGCCTTTTTGCGGCACCTTTTCAGCATCGACCAGGCCTTGCGCCAAGGCTTTGACGTCAATGCCGGAACCGCCACCCAATGCAGAGATGAAGTTCGTAGAGGTCGTCGCCATGGAAGATGCCTGTTAAAAAAAGTTCAAGTTAGAGAATCGTCATTCAGCGCGAATGCTTGAGCTCAATTGATGTAGTTGAACAAGTTCAATTGAGAAATCTTGGCAAAGCTGCTTTGGGCGGCTTCCAAGGACAGCATTTGTTTGTTCATCTCGGTGATGGCCTTGGCGTAGTCCAAGTCTTCGATATCGGACAAGACAGTTTTCAGGCTCAAACGGGTGTCTTCCAAAACTTCTTTTTGTGACTCCAACACGTTTTGGTCGGTGCCTACTTCGGCCAAGGCCAAGCTCATGTTGTTTTGCAGTTGGTCCAACTCGCCAATGCCTTGTCGCAATGCAGGGCCGTTGTTGTTTTGCATGCCGGCGATCACATCGTCAATGACTTGGAAAAACCCGACCGCAGTCGACTCGCCTTTTTCATTGGTGCGCACCACGCTGGTGAAGGTTTCGGTGCCCGAACGGTTGAGCAGCACCGTGCGCTGGTCGCCCACGGGCACGCGCATTTGCGTTTGGTCACCTTGGTACACCGGCCGGCCATCGGCATCGGTCACAAAGGGCGGTGCTTGCACGCGGCTGCCCGCAAAAATGTAGTTGCCGCTGGTGTCTCGGGTGTTGGCCAAGCTCAGGGCTTGGTCGCGCAGGCCTTGCATTTCAATGGCCAGCACCCGCTTGTCCTCGGCACCCATGGTGTCGTTGGCAGCTTGAATGGACAGCTCTTTCATGCGCAGCATCAGGTCGCTGACGCCGCTCAAAGCCGACTCTTCGGCTTGCAGGCGGTTGCCCACCATGTTCAAAGCAGTTTCGTAGCTGTTTTGACGGCCAATCATGGACTTGAAACGCTCAATGGTGGCCGCCTGGTCGGGGGCATCGCTCGGTGCATTGACTTGTTTGCTGCTGGCCAATTGCGCTTGGCTTTTGGCCAGGCGGGTTTGTCCCTGCGCCATTTGGTCCACAGCGCGGTCAAACAAGTAGGTGGTTGAAACTTTCATGGTCTTTGCTCACTTCAGCGGATTTGGAGGACCGAGTCAAACAACTGGCTGGCCACTTGCATGACCTTGGCCGAGGCTTGGTAGGCCTGCTGAAAACGGATCAAGTTGGTGGCTTCTTCGTCTAAGCTCACACCAGAAACCGCATCGCGGCTGGCCACAGCTTGGTCGTGTACCACGGTCAAGGCGGACTGAACAATTGAGGCTTGGCGCGAAACGTTGCCCATGTCATTGACATGGTCGATGTAGGCACTGCCCAACGTTTTGCCATTGCCCATGACCGGCTTGGATTCGAGGGCCACGATCTCCAGCATGTTCTCGTTGTTGCCGGTGCCATCGCGGTTGCCGTCCAGCACAAAGCTGTCGCCCAACTGGGGGGGCTTCGAGAAGGTCAGGTTCAAGCCCTGAAAACTGATGCTGGCATCGGGCAGGGCGCTGTTGAACTCGCGCTCGGCCAACAAAGTGCCGGTTTTTTGGTCGGTGAGGGTGAAGCGTGTCGCAGTGACAAACTTCAGCGTCATCGGGTTGTTGCGCAGCTTTTCTTTGGCGTCAAGGTTTTCGGTGGTGTAGCTGGCGGCAATTTGTGCTGCACCTGCGCCACTCACAAACACCAACAAATCATCGGCCGCAGGACCATCGATGTAGGCAGCCGCGCGGAAGCCCAAGCGCTGCAAATCAGCGGCAGAGCCTTCTGCACCAATGCTGAGGCCGATGGTTTTGACTGTGCCATCGGTGCGCTCCAGGCGAACTTGACCCGTGAAGTTGCCCCCATTCAGGCCCAGTGCGTTGGGTGTCAGGCCGCTCGATCCGCTGACCAAAATGTCTTCGCCGGTGTGGCCCGTGGCGTTGTTCAAGATCAACTCGCCTTGCGCACCCAAAGTGGCCTTCACATGGGTGGCACTGCTTTGGTTGTTGATGGCGTCGGCCAACTCTTGTGTCGAGTTGTAGCCGCCCGTTGGAAACGTGATGGCGATGTTGTTCAACGACAAAGTTTCGCGCAGTCGGAGTTGCGAGGCCGGCACTTCAATTTTGTTTTCGGCCACCGCGCGAACGCCGGGCACATTGGCGTTGTTCACCCAGGCGGCCACGTCTTTGGCCTGCACACTGGTGCCATTGGAGGGGGTGAGGGCGCCCAGTTGAACGCCATTCAAGTTGAGGCACTTTTCGGCAGGCAAGCCGGACCAGTTGTTTGAAATGCGGCCGCTGCTGAGCACCGGGGTTTCGTACTGGGGGGTGATGGCGTTGCCTTGGCTGTCAAACTGCTGAATGGCCACTGCCTGCGCACGCGCGCCGTAAAAAACGGGCATTTTGCGGTAGCCACTGTCGTCTTCAATGTTCAACAGGCTGTTGCTGTAAGTGGCATTGAGTTCCATGCCACTGGCTTCGGTCATGATGCGGTCTTGCAGCTCGTCGCCCAGCGTTTGGCCCACCAAGTGGCGGCCATCGCGGGTCAGAATTTGCAGGTTTTGCCCTTCGTTCAGGGTGTCCAAATAAATGGTCGTGTTGCGCATCCCGGCCGGAATGTAGGAGACCGGCAAGGCGCCTGGGTTGGCTGCCACGTTGAGTTTGGCACCAGCCACAGCGTTGCTGTTGTTGACCAACACTTGGTCCAAGGCAGCTGCGCCGGCAAAGGCAGGCGCTTGGTAGCGGACCATGGCATCGGCAGTGCCGGTGTTGCTCGCGTTTTCGATGACACGGAAGGCCGCAGCAGCGGCAATGTTCAAGGGGTCTTTGGTGGTGATGCGCAAACCGGCACTGGCATGGGCCATGGCCGGATCAAAGTCAAACAAGGCTTTGCCCGTTTGGCCATAAGCGTCTACGCCTGACTGGTGCAGGTCGTTGATTTCTTTGGCCATTGTTTGGGCCAATGCATCTAAAGAAGAACGGGTGCTGCCCAAGACTTGTTCACGAAACGCCATGAGACCCGCCAGCTCGCCGCTGTTGATGCCCATGACGGGGGTGTTGTTGCCATAGGGGTCCAACACCAAACGAAACTTTTCGGGGTCGGCAGCGTCAAAGCTCACGCCCAACAAATGCGCTTCACGACCGCTGACGATGACTTCTTGGTCCGAAGTGGCGCCCAAGCCGACGGTCACGACACCGTTGAGTTCAAAACGGGTGTTGACTTTTGCAAACTCGGACATCGACAGCAAAATACTGTCCCGTTGGTCCAGCAGCTCGGGCGGTTGTTTGCTCACGCTTTGAACGCGACCCAGCTGGGTGTTCACCCTGGCCAATTGCTGCGACAAAGCGTTGATTTGATTGACGTTGGACTCGACCGATTCTTTGGTTTCGGCATCGACCAAGTCCAGTTGGGCTGACAACTGGCTAAAGCGCGAGGCAATGCCTTCGGCGTCGCGCAAAAAGCTGCCACGCAACACGGTCGAGGCGGGGTCGGCCGCCAAAGAGCGAGCCGATGAGAAGAACTGATCCAGTGCGCTGGTCAGGCCCGAGGTTTGGCCGCCCATCACATCGATCACCCGGTTGGTGTAGTCCACCACCGGTTTTTGGCTTTGCAGATCGCTGCTGCTGTTGCGCAGGTTGGAGTCGACAAAACTGTCGTACTGGCGTTTGATGCCGTCAAAAAAGACACCGGTGCCCAGGTAGTTGTTGCCCATGGCCCGGGTGGGGCTGGCTTGGGTGCTGATGTCTTGGCGCGAATACCCTTCGGTCGCGGCGTTGGCAATGTTGTTGCTGATGACCGCCAGCGAGCGCTGGTAGGTGCTGACCGCCGAGCTGCTGATGCCTAATAGATCACTCATGAGTCACCCCCGGTTTGGCCATAGGTGTCGAGCGCTTTGCGTGCAGGCCGTTCAACGGGCTGTGCAGGGGCCGACAGAGGGATGAAGCTTTGCAGCGGTTTGATGGCCGGTGCCGCTGGCAGTGGCAAGCCCGCAGGCGCACTGTGAGCGGGCAGGGGCCAGCTTTTGTCTGGTTTGTTCAGGGGAATGCCCGGCGCTTTCGCCTTGCTGTTCATCTGCTGCAAGGCGTCTGCTGTGCTGCGCATGGCGTTGCGTTGGTCGTGGTCACGCACCAGCATGTCGGAAATGCCCACGGTGCCGCGTTTGGCCATTTGGTGAGCCACTTCTTTGTCAAACATGCCCTGAAAGGTGTCTTCTGCAGACGATTCGTTCAGGTCACTCTTTTCGACGCTCTCGCGCATCGACTTCATCATCATTTCGATGAACATCGACTCAAACTGCTGCGCCGTCTCGCGAATGGCTTTGTTGCCGTCTTGCGAAGCCTGTCCGCGCAATTGCCCCAGACCTTGAAAGTCCAGTGCTGACTGCGTGACGGTGGAGCTGACGGGGGTGGCCATGGTGCGCTCGGGTTAAATGACGATCAATTCGGCGCGCAAGCTGCCCGAGCTTTTCAGGGCTTCGAGGATCGCGATCAAAGAGGAGGGGCTGGCGCCCACTTGGTTCACGGCGTCCACGATCTGGCGCAAATCAACGCCAGGTTGGAACAAGAACATGGGTTTGTTGGGCTCGCTCACGCTGATGTCGGCGTTTTGTACCGGGGTGGTTTGGCCTTGCGACAAAGCGTTGGGCTGCGACACTTCGTTGGTGGCCGCAATCGAGACCGAAATGGTGCCGTGCGTCACCGCAGCAGCCGTGATGCGCACGTTGCGGCTGATGACCACGGTGCCGGTTTTGGCATTGACCACCACGCGGGCAGGGGGCTCGCCCGGCTGCACATCCATGTTTTCGACCATGCTCATGAAGGCCACGCGTTGGCTCAGGTCTTGTGGCGCTTGCAGGGTGATGGATACGCCGTCGAGGGCGCGGGCCACATCGGCACCAAAGCGGGTGTTGATGGCGTTGACGATGGCGTTGGTGGTGGTGAAGTCGCTGTCGCGCACGTTCAGCACCACACGCTCGGCTTTGTCAAAAGGGGTGTCCACGGTTTTTTCGACCTGTGCCCCTGCGGGAATGCGGGCCGAGGTGGGCACGCCAATGGCCACTTTAGAACCTGCGGCGTTGGCATCGATGCCCGTGGCCGTGAGTGCGCCTTGGGCGAGGGCATAAATTTCACCATCGACGCCGCGCAAGCTGGTCAGCAACAAGTTGCCGCCGCGCAGGCTGGTGGCTTTGCCGATGGCGGCCACATTGATGTCAATTTTTTGACCCGGCTTGGCAAAGCCCGGCAGTTCGGCCGTGATCATCACGGCGGCGACGTTTTTGATGTCGATCTTGCCCGCGCTGGTGGCGGTTTCAAAGTCAGACAAAGGGCCTTCCAAGGACACGCCCAAACGGCTGAGCATGGTCTTCATGCTTTGGGCCGTAAACGACACATCGGCGCCGTCGCCGGTGCCTTGCAAACCCACCACCAGGCCGTAACCAATCAGCTGGTTGCTGCGCATGGCGGCCACCGTGGTCAGGTCTTTGATGCGGTCCGCCATTGCAGGCGAGGCCGTGAGGCAAAAGCCAAGCAGAGCAAGAAGAAGGCGTTTCATATCAATTTCTCGTGGAGTTCAGTTCAGATCCGGCTCAGAAAGGCCAGAGCTTCATGAACGCGTTGGTGCCCCAGCCTGGACGGGTGGCCGCAGCCAAGTCGCCCGTGCCACGGTAGGCAATTTGGGCGTGGGCCAAGCGGCGCGACTGCACGGTGTTGTTGGGGGCAATGTCTTCGGGGCGGATGATGCCGGCCACCTGAATGACTTCAGAGCCTTCGCTCAGGGCCAGTTGTTTTTCGCCGCGCAACACCAAGTTGCCGTTGGCCAAAATCTCGACCACCGTGACGGCCACCGAGCCGCTCAAGCTGGCTTTTTGGTCGGCCACGCCGGTGCCTTTGTTGCTGATGCTGCCGCCCAACAGGTTGGTGCCGTTCAGCAAACCCCCCAGGGCATTCATTTTGTTGGTCATGCCGGCAGGCGCCACGTCGTTCTCTGACGTGCGGCTCACATCAGAGCTTTGGGTGCGAGCGGCCTGGGTCGATTCGTTGAGCAACACGGTGATCACATCGCCCACTTGAAAGTTGCGGCCACGGCCAAACCAGCTGTCGCTTTGACGTGCCACATAAATGCCGCCGGTTGACGGCTTGGTGGACACCACAGGCGCCGGAAACACCGGTTCGAACCCGGTGGTGTGCTTGAGGGGTTGCGGTGGAACCACCGAGCAGCCCGAGAGCCAGAGGGAGAGGGCGGCCATGGCGGCGAAAGCAAAGCGTTGCATGGTGTGCACTCACATGTTGTTGTTGATGAAGCGCAGCATGCCGTCCACGGCCGAGATGGCTTTGGAGTTGACTTCGTAGGCGCGCTGGGTTTCGATCATGCTGACCATCTCTTCCACCACGTTCACGTTAGAGGCTTCCAGAG
>JBJOIR010000080.1:0-8910 GCA_046047055.1 Pseudomonadota bacterium
GGTGGCACCCAAAGGCAGGTCGACCACGGCCACGTTTTGGCGTTCGGTGGTGACTTTGCTTTTCGGGTCACGCGCTTGGCACACCGGGCAAGCGGCCGCGGGTTGGGCCGGGTCGCAGCGGTAGGGGCAACCTTTGACCACCTGAATGGGGGGCAACAGGTCTGCCAAGGCGCGCACGGCAGTCGATTTGCCAGTGCCCCGGTCGCCCAACACCAGCACGCCACCAATGGAAGGGTCGACCGCCACCACCTGGATGGCGAGGGTCATCTCATCTTGACCAACGATGGCCGCAAAAGGGAAGGTCAGAGCCATAGGGCGTCCCGCAAAACTGTTCTCGGCCCATCATCCAAAAGACGCGGCAAAGTGTCAAGTTAAATTTACAGTTTGGCGGGATCTGTGTCCGCTTTGTCAGACAAAGCGTGGGGCTCGGGTTGCAGTCCATAGCGAGCTGCCAAGTTCCAAACATGCTGGGGCAGCATGTTTTTGATGCGTGCCGGGGCTTCGCGGCGCAAATGCAAAATGGCCTCGATGGCCTTCATCTCGACCCGGGCGCGCGCAAACTCCAAACCGCGTGGCCCCACCCGCGGCATGAGCCAATTGACCAGGGGTTTGAGCCAACTGGGCATGCGCCGCAAAGGCAGACCTCCGGCGGCGCGCTCGGTGTTGGCCATGAAGCCGCGCACCGGGCCGTCACGTTTGCCGCGGCTGATGGGCGCGCTGGTGACCAATTGGTCCTGTATGCCGTCGAGCACCGCTTGCCCGCGGGCGTTGCGCACCAGCAACCACTGTTGGCCGTGCCCACCCATGTAGCCCACCGTGATGTCGGACAACACATTGGTGTAGTCCACACAGGTGCGACAGGTCAACGGGAAAAAGTCGGGCGGCAAGGTCGACAGCGGCAGATTCAAAAATGGAATCAAGCGTTTGCCGCCTTGGTCGGTGCGCACCTCCACCTTGTAGTCGGCGCGAAATTCGACATAGCTGATGTCTTGGGGGCGGTCAGAAATCAAACCCAAAAATTGGTGAAAATTTTCGGTGGTGGTGTTGTCTGAGCAGGGCGTGCCAATCACAAACAACTGCTGCAGTCCGTGCTCGCGCTCGAGTTGCGGCTGGATGGCGCGCAGGGCATAAATTTGGCAAGGAATGCCGATCACCGCCAAGCGTTTGTGACCTTGCGCCAGCGCGGGCTCGACCAAACTCAACAGTGGCGCATAGCCCATGCGCATGCCCCGGCACTGCGCCATGTCTTCGGCGCGAGTGACCAACACCGGGCGAGGGCGCCAGCGGTCGTGCGGGTCGGCCGCCATGGCAATCACGGCATCCACCAGGCCTTTTTCCAGCAGCACTTCGGCCAGTCGCGTGGTGATGCCGGTCCACTGTGCGCCTGAGCTGGGCGGCTCTAAGCGGGCACTCAAAATTTGCTGATAAGGCCCAAAAAAAAGCTCGTCCGCTTGGGCTTTTTGCGCGGCGCTGTCTTGCTGTCTTGCGCGCCCGTGGGTGCGTTGTTCCAGGCCCGGGTAATCGGGTTGGATAAATTGGCAGGCTTGCCCGCAGCGTTTGGGCTCAGCGGTGCGTGACAGCCCGCAGTCGGTGCAGAGCTTGCGAATGGGGGCCACATCGACCAGCGGCGCATTGCGTGCGTGCTGAGTGACTTCCCGCACAACGGTCACGCGCTCAGACCGCGCGAGTGAAGGGGGCCACGCCCACCAACCAGAGATGCAAACCGCCCATGGCAAAAACCGCCCAAAGGCCTGTGCCCAACAGCACCGTAATCAATGTGCTCATCAGTCTGCCCTCAGGGGCGCTGCGCATCTGCAAGCGGTCGCGTTGTCGTGCGGCGCGGAAAACCAGCACCGACCACACCAAAAAACCACCAAACAACAGCACATCGGCCAAGTTGCCATTCGACAACAAATGCCCCAGTGCCCACACCTTGACCGACAACGTCATGGGGTGCCGCATTTTGGCTTTGAGGTGGTTGCCAGGGACATAGGTGGCCACCAACAGCACCATGGCCAGCCACATCAACAAGAGCGTGGCGTGTTGCATGCCATGCACGGGTGTCCACAAAACCACGGGCTCAAGCCGCGCTTGGCCGTAGCCTTGCACCAGCAGCACCAAGCCCAGCAAAGATATGGCGGTGTAGAGGCCCTTGAAGCCCAACGCACCCCAACGGTCGATGGCGTTTTGACGCACCTGAGGGGCCACACTTTGCAGCGAGTGGATGCCTAAAAACAAGACCAAGCCAATGAGCAGTTGAGACATGTCAGCCTTTGTGAAACAGCGGTGGGGTGCGCCGCATTTTGACACGGAGTGTCCATGCTGGTTGACAATTTGAATGCGGGTATTCCTGTGTGAATTTATCAAGTATCTCGTTTTTGATGACAAAGAGACTGACGTGGCGCACAATGAACTATCCAGTATTTTCTGGCCATCTGTTTTGGAGTTGTCCATGTCCCGTTTTGTCCCATCCTCTTCGAACCGCCGTGTTTTCATGATGCAAGTGGCCACCGCAGCCACCGCCGTGATGGCGATGAGCGAAGCCACCGCTCAAGCCATGGTCGATGAAAAAGACCCCCAAGCCGCCGGTTTGGCCTACAAAGCCGATGGCACCAAGGTCGACAAAGCCAAGAACCCCAAGTTTGTCGCCGGCTCGAACTGCGCCAATTGCGCTTTGTACCAAGGCAAGGCCGGCGCGGCTGCAGGCGGTTGCCCCTTGTTTGCAGGCAAGCAAGTGTCTGCCAAAGCCTGGTGCTCGGCTTGGGCCAAAAAGGCCTGATGAGACGTTTGACCGCAGCAGGGTAAAACCTGCGGCGGTTCTGTCGGATGTTGAAAACCGCCCTCGGGCGGTTTTTTCATGCCCTCGAAAGACACCAAAATCAGGGCTTACCCTGATTTGCCAGAATATCTGAAGGATTTCAGACACAAAGTGTCAATCTATCGTTACACTTTGCTTTGTCTTCAACCGACCAGAAAGCCTTTTCATGGCGTCTTGGGTGCTCACTGCGATGGACTTGGCCTGCCAAAAGGCCCAGCGGACCCTGTTCGAAGGCGTCAGCTTTTCTGTTCCGTCTGGCAGTTGGTTGCACATTGAAGGCGGCAACGGTTGCGGCAAAACCAGCTTGTTGCGCATTTTGTGTGGCTTGGCCCCGGCCACACGTGGCCAAGTCATCTGGCCCGCGTCAGACCCCAGCTCTAACGGCACAGCCTCCCCCTCGCGCCCCGACCGCTCGGTGTTGCACTACATTGGCCATGCGCTGGGCCTCAAGCCCGACATGAGTGCTTGTGACAATTTGTGCTTTGACGCGGAAGTGGGCGGCTTGCCCTTGAGCCGCGATCAAGCCTTGCAGGCGTTGGCAGCTCAAGGTTTGCAAAGTCGCGCCCATTTGCCCGTGCGAGTTTTGTCGCAAGGCCAGCGCCAGAGCGTGGCCTTGGCGCGTTTGCGCCACAGCCGCGCGCGGCTGTGGGTGCTGGATGAACCCTTGGTGGGCCTGGACGCCCAAGCCACCGTCACGGCCCGCGCTTTGTTGCAGTCGCACGTGGATGCAGGCGGTGCGTTGGTCATGACCAGCCACCACGATGTGCAGCTCAAAGGCCCGGGTGCCAGGCTGCCCCTTGGCCGCGAGGCCAGCCGACCATGAAGGCCCATGTGCTCACTGCACCGGCGTCTGCACAGGACAGGCCCAGCGCTTGGCTGGCCGTTCGGGGGGTCATCCGGCGCGACTTGCAGTTGGCATTTCGGCGCAAATCGGAATGGTTGGGCGCGGTGTTTTTTCTGGTGGTGGTGGCCGCTTTGTTTCCGCTGGCCATTGGCCCCGAGCCCGCCACACTGCGGTTGATTGGCCCTGGTGTGTTGTGGGTGGCGGCCTTGTTGTCGAGCATGCTGAGTTTGGGCCGCTTGTTCGATGCCGATTACCAAGACGGCAGCCTCGAGCAATTGGCCCTGTCGGCGGCCCCGCTGTCTTGGGTGGTGGCGGCCAAGTTGTGCGCCCATTGGTTGGTCGCGGGGTTGCCATTGGTGCTGTTGTCGCCGCTGCTCGGCGTGCAGTTTGGCTTGGCCTCTGAAGCCTTGGGCATGTTGGCCTTGACGCTGTTGATCGGTACGCCTGTGCTGTCGTTGTTGGGGGCCATCGGTGCGGCATTGACCTTGGGGGTGCGCGGTGGTGGCGTGTTGCAGTCGCTGTTGCTGTTGCCGCTGTATGTGCCGGTGCTGGTGTTTGGCACTGGCGCGGTGGATGCGCAAATGCGCGGCTTGGGCGCCGAGGCCCATGTCTCGGTCTTGCTGGCGCTGTTGTGCGGCGCGGCGGCACTCAGCCCGTGGGCGTGTGCGGCCGCTTTGCGATTGGCGCTCGAATGAAACTACCCGCCATGAAGCTCTTTCATTACGCCGCGCCCCAACACTTTTACCGCTTGGCCGGTCGGCTGTGGCCTTGGCTCGCGTGTCTGGCCAGTGTGTTGGCATTGGCCGGTTTGTGGGTGGGCTTCATGCTGGCGCCGTCAGATGCGCAGCAGGGGCAGGCCTACCGCATCATTTATGTCCATGTGCCGGTGTCTTGGATGGCCATGGTCATTTACTTGGCCATGGCTTTTTGGAGTGTGTTGGGTTGGGTCTTCAATACGCGCTTGTCGGGCTTGATGACGCGCGCGCTGGCCCCCACTGGGGCGTTGCTCGCGTTTTTGTCGTTGTGGACCGGCGCCTTGTGGGGCAAACCCATGTGGGGCACCTATTGGGTGTGGGACGCCCGTTTGACCTCGATGCTGATCTTGCTGTTTTTGTATTTGGGTTACATCGCGCTGACCTCGGCCATCGAAGAGCCGCGCCGCTCAGACCGCGCCGGCGCCTTGGTGGCCATGGTGGGTGCGGTGAATGTGCCCATCATTTATTTTTCAGTGAAGTGGTGGAACACCTTGCACCAGGGCGCATCGGTGTCACTCACACAATCGCCGCGCATGGCCAGCATCATGCTGAGCGGCATGTTGTTGATGAGTCTGGCGATTTGGTTGTATGCAGTGGCGATCGCGCTGTGGCGTGTTCGCAGCCTGATTTTGTGGCGTGAGAGCCATGCCGTTTGGGTGCAGCAACTGCCCGAGGTGCTGGTGCATCGGGCCCAGAGAGGTGCCGCATGATCTGGTCGAGTGCCACCGAGTTTTGGGCCATGGGCGGTTATGCCGTGTATGTGTGGGGCAGTGTGGGTGTGACAGCCGCGCTGCTGGTGCTGGAGGTGCTGTGGGTGCGCATGGCCCGCGTACAGGCCCTTGACGCGGTGTGTGAAGCGATAGATGCCGCGCACGAGAATGACACTGGAGAGACCGCATGAAATCTCGCCACAAGCGCTTGTTTGGCATTGGCTTGGGTTTGCTGCTGTTGTGCGGCGCGGCCTTTTTTGTGTTGAACGCTTTTCAAAGCAACCTCGTGTTCTTTTTCACGCCGACGCAGGTGGCGGCGGGCGAAGCGCCCAAGGACGGCCATTTTCGGGTGGGGGGCTTGGTCAAGGTGGGCAGCATTCAGCGGCAAGACATGGCAGTAGAGTTTGTCGTGACCGACACGCACCAAGAAGTGCCGGTGCGCTATGTGGGCCTGCTGCCGGATTTGTTCAAAGAAGGCAAGGGCGTGGTGGCGCAAGGCCGCATGGATGGCAGTCGCTTGTTTGTGGCCAGCGAAGTGCTGGCCAAGCACGACGAAAACTACATGCCGCCCGAAGCCCAACATGCCCTCGACGAGGCGGCCAAAGCCCGACTGGGCGCGGCGGTGGTGCGATGAAACGCGCGCGTCTTCAAGGGGGCTGGCATGTGGCCTGAAGTTGGGCACTTGGCCTTGATCATGGCGGCCTGGGTTGCTTTGGCGCAAGCGGTGCTGCCGCTGTGGGGCAGTTTGTCGGTGCGGCGTGGGCCGTGGCAAGCCCTGGCAAGACCTTTGGCGGTCTTGCAACTGGCGTTGATTGTGGTGTCTTTTGCCGCCCTGTGGCAGGCCTTTTATGTGCACGATTTCAGCGTCCAATATGTGGCCCACCACTCCAACACCTTGTTGCCCACCCCCTACCGTTTGTCGGCCATTTGGGCCGGGCACGAAGGCTCCTTGTTGCTCTGGGTCTTGATGTTGGCGGTATGGTCTGTGGCCGTGGCCACGTTTTCAAAGCGCTTGCCACAAGCCATGGTGGCGCAAGTGCTGGGCGTGATGGGCGCGGTGTCGGTCGGCTTTTTGGCGTTCATCCTCTTGCTGTCCAACCCCTTTGAGCGGCAATTTCCAGCGCCCTTGGAGGGGCGCGATTTGACGCCCTTGCTGCAAGACCCCGGGCTCGTCATTCACCCTCCCATGCTCTACATGGGTTATGTGGGCTTGTCGGTGGCCTTTGCTTTTGCCATGTCGGCCTTGTTGTCGGGGCGCCTCGATGCCGCATGGGCGCGTTGGGCGCGGCCTTGGACGGTGGCGGCGTGGGGCTTTTTAACGCTGGGCATTGCGCTGGGTTCTTGGTGGGCATATTACGAATTGGGTTGGGGCGGTTGGTGGTTTTGGGACCCGGTCGAAAACGCCTCGCTCATGCCTTGGCTGGTGGCCACGGCCCTCATTCACTCGCTCATGGTGACTGACAAACGCGGTCAATTCAAGGCCTGGACCGCGCTCTTGGCCATCGGGGCGTTTTCACTCAGTTTGCTGGGCACGTTCTTGGTCCGCTCGGGCGTGTTGACCTCGGTGCACGCCTTTGCCACCGACCCGGGGCGGGGCCTGTTTATTTTGTTGTTTTTGGCTGTGGTGGTGGGCGTTTCGCTGGCCTTGTTTGCTTGGCGCGCGCAGCAGTGGGCAACGGCCTCGCAACCTGTGGCGGGTTCGCGCGAATCGTTATTGCTGCTCAACAGTGTGCTGTTGGTGGTCGCCATGGCCGCCGTGTTGCTGGGCACGTTGTACCCGCTGATCATTGACGCGCTGAACTTGGGCAAGTTGTCGGTCGGGCCGCCTTATTTTGACCGCGTGTTTGTGCCGCTCATGGTGCCGCTGCTGCTGGCCATGGTGCCGGGCACGGTGGTGCCTTGGCATGTGGCGCGTTGGGCCGCATTGCGCGCGGTGCTGGTGCCCGGTGCCTTGGCGCTGCTGTTGGCCAGCGCTTGGGCCACTTGGGGCGGCGCACCCAACGGCGAAGCCAGCGCAACCACCAGCGGCGGTTGGCTCACGGTGATGGGCGGCACGCTGGGCGGCTGGATTGTGCTGTCTGGGGCTTGGCAAATCGCGCAGCGCCTGCGTTTGCCCGGATCACCAGGACTGGCGTGGTGGGGCATGCAAGTGGCGCACTGGGGTGTGGCCGTGTTGGTGCTGGGCATCACCGGGGTCAAGTCGTTTCAAGTCGAGCGCGATGTGCGGCTGGGCTTGGGCGATGCGGTCACTGTGGCGGGGGTGCGTTACCAGTTGGTCAGTGTGGACAACCATTTGGGACCGAACTATTTGGCCTTGCGAGCGCAACTCAAGATGTTTGAAGGCGCGCCCGGCGAAGAAAAAATGGTCGGTACTTTGCAACCCGAAAAGCGCCGCTATGTCTCGAGCGCCATGCCCATGACCGAGGCGGCGATTGACCGCAATCTGTGGCGCGACCGCTATGTGTCGTTGGGCGAACCCTTGGCGGGTGAGCCAGTGCAGTGGAGCTTTCGGGTGTACCACAAGCCTTTCGTCTCGTGGATCTGGCTGGGC
Source organism: Pseudomonadota bacterium (assembly GCA_046047055.1). Lineage (GTDB taxonomy): Bacteria > Pseudomonadota > Gammaproteobacteria > Burkholderiales > Burkholderiaceae_C > Limnohabitans_A. The sequence continues at coordinate 7,679 of JBJOIR010000080.1, forward strand.
GCGGTGTTCATGGTGCTGGGCGGTGCGCTGGCATCGTGGGATCGGCGCTACCGGCAGGTGCGGGTTTCACGTTCTGCGTCCGGTCTGGGCGTGCAGTTATGAGTCAATCGTCATGAGTGCGCCGCAAACAAACGCAGCACCTCAGCGCATGCCACGCTGGGTCTTTTTGCCGTTGGTGTTGTTTCTGGGCATGGTGGTTTTTTTGGCGGTGGGCCTGAACCGCAATCCCCAAGAAATTCCGTCGCCGCTCATCGGCCGGCCTGCCCCCGTTTTTCAATTGCCCAACATGGACGGGGCGCAGAGCGTCAGCACCGTGTCCTTCAAGGGGCAGCTCACGTTGGTTAATTTTTGGGCCACATGGTGCGCTGGGTGCAAGGATGAGCATCCGATTTTGATGGCCCTCTCGCGCCAATCGGGGCTCCAGTTGGTGGGCATCAACTACAAAGAATTGCAGGCTTCAGAGTTGTCGGGGCAAGCACCACACAGCGCCGAGTCGCTGCAAAAAGCCAGGCTGCGCAGCCAAGCCTGGTTGCAAAAAAATGGCCAAGCCTTTGACCAGAATCTGATGGACATGGAGGGTCGGGTGGGCATGGACTTTGGTGTTTATGGTTTGCCTGAAACCTACTTGATTGACCGTGACGGTGTGGTGCGCTTCAAGCATGCCGGCGCCTTGACGCCTGAGGTGGTGCAGCAAAAGTTGCTGCCGCTGTTGAGGGGGTTGCCATGATGCGGGCGGTGCTGAAATACAGCTTGAAATTTGGGCTCGGTGTGTGTGTGCTGCTCGTGGCACCGATCGGCCCTCTGGCGGCACAGACACTCCCCGCGCCAGCGGCTTTGCCCTCTGCAAGGCCTGAAGTTTCGATGCCCTCTGTGGCACCGCCTGTGAGCGCGCAGCCCGAAGCGCCCATGTCAGCACCGATTCAAGCACGCTGGGACCACATCGCGGGCGAGTTGCGTTGTCTGGTTTGTCAAAATGAATCGCTGGCTTCCTCCAATGCCGAGCTGGCGGTGGACCTGCGGCGAGAGGTGCGCCAATTGATCGAGCAAGGGCAAAGCGATGACGATATCCGCCGTTTTTTGCTCAGCCGCTACGGGGACTTTGTGCTGTACAAGCCCGAGGTCAAACCCGTGACGTGGTTGTTGTGGTTCGGCCCCTTTGTGTTGCTGCTGCTGGCGCTGGTGGTGGCGCTGCGCCTGATGCGCCGCGCACCGGTTGTGCCGCCCCCCTTGAC
>JBJOIR010000081.1:0-8881 GCA_046047055.1 Pseudomonadota bacterium
AAGTGCTCGCCGGGTTGCAAACGGGTGTTGAACAACGTCCACAACTCGGGGCGCTGGGCCTTGGGCTGCCACTGGCCAAAGCTGTCGCGGTGGCTGAAGATGCGCTCTTTGGCGCGGGCTTTTTCTTCGTCACGGCGGGCGCCGCCAATCAGCGCATCAAAGCGAAACTCTTCAATCGCTTCGAGCAGCGTGACCGACTGGTGCACATTGCGGCTCTCGCCCGGATGGGCCAAGCGCACAGTGCCTTTTTTCATAGAGTCTTCCACGCTGCGCACAATCAGTTCGGCGCCCAGTTCTTGGGCGCGCGAATCGCGGAAATCGGTCACTTCTTTGAAGTTGTGACCGGTGTCGATCATCAACAGCGGGTAGGGAATGCGGCCGCTACCGGACGGGCTGGTTTTCCCACCAAAAGCTTTTTCGGCGCACTTGAGCATGACCAAGGAATCTTTGCCGCCAGAAAACAGCAGAGCAGGGCGCTCAAACGCGGCGGCGACTTCACGCAAGATGAAGATGGTCTCTTCTTCCAGCGCATCGAGGTGGCTGTTGCTCAGGGTGTGCAACTCGTTTTGTGTCATGGCGTTCATGTTTTTTTACTCTACAAATTCGGGCAAGTCGTCTTCAAAAACGGCCAAAGCCGGCTGAAGTGGTATGTGGCGGGTGCGGGGGTGCAGGGGGTGACGATGTGAGGCGCAAAGCGACTTCTGAGGAGCCCACTGTGCCCACGCGCCCGTCTCACATCAGCCTGCGAAAATCATTTCTTGACGTGCAACCCGCACTCCTTGGCTGCCTCGTCTTCCCACCACCAGCGGCCGGCGCGAAACTCTTCGCCCAAGCTGATGGCTCGGGTGCAGGGCGCACAGCCGATGCTCGGAAAAAATTGGTCGTGCAGCGGGTTGTAGTCCACCCCGTTGTCTGCGATGTAGTGCCACACATCGCCCCATGTCCAGCGGGCGAGGGGGTTGAACTTGTACAGGTTTTTGCTGGCCACTTCGCTCTCGTCGATCAGGGGCATTTGGGCGCGGGCGGTCGATTGCTCTTGCCGCAATCCGGTGATCCAACCGCGCTGGCCTTGCAGGGCGCGGTTCAGAGGTTCGAGCTTGCGCACTTGGCAGCAGGCTTTGCGCAACTCGATGCTTTGGTACATCGCGTCTTGGCCGCGCTCGCGCACGAACGCCATGACAGCGCTTTGAACGGGTCGAAACACCTGAACAGGCGCTTGAGAATTCGCCTGCGTGCGCTCGAGCAGCGCCAGAGTCTCGGTGTGCAAAGCGCCTGTTTCAAGCACAAAAACAGGGATGCTCAGCTGCAAGCGGTTGACCAGGTGGGTGATCACCACATCTTCGGCCCCCAAACTGGAAGCTTGGGTGACGGGCGAAAACTCGGCCGCAGCGCGTTGCAGCAAGGCCTGTGTTTCGAGCAGTTTGGCGGCAAAGTCTGGGCTGGCTTTGGCGTGTAACTGGGTGGCCTTGATTTGGGCGTTGCGCTCTGCGATCAAACTGGAGGACATCAGGCGACCTTGGCAAAGTGCGGCGCCGTGACCACGGCCGAGCCTTGGTAAAAGCCAGCGTAGCGGTCCAATTGACGCTGTGCGGCGCTGGCATCGATGCCTTCTTTCAGCACCGCCACGTCAAAGCCGGTGCGCTGCATTTGCACCAGTTGGTCGATCAGCACGTCGCCCGTGGCACGCAGCTCGCCTGCAAAGCGCAAGCGGCGGCGCAACAAAAAGGCTTGGCTGTAAGCGCGACCATCGGTGAACGCTGGAAATTGCAGGTCGATGCGGGTGATGCCTTGCAGGTCGAGGGTGCGCGGGTCCACATCGTTGGCCAGGGTCAGCACGCCATTGGATGGACTTGCTTGGTGTTCTTGTGAGGAGATGATGTTCATTTTTTTCTCGCGGTGCAGGGCCGGGCGCTCAAACAGTTTCGGCGTCTGTGGCTGGATGGCGGGCCGCGTTGGCCGCGGCCTTGAAGGGGTCGTGGCCCACGCGTTGCAATGTCTCAATAAAGGCTTCTTGTTTGCCTTGGCCGGTGCTCACACGCAGTTGTTTGTAGGTGTCCAAGATGGCTTCGATCACGTCAGGCACCTCAAATGAAGAGAACGACGGGCCCACCACCTTGCCCGGGGTGGCCGCGCCAGACAGCGCTTTGCCGTCCGAGCCACCGAGCGTCACCTGGTACCACTCCTTGCCGTCTTTGTCCACGCCCAAGATGCCGATGTGGCCCGAGTGGTGGTGACCGCACGAGTTGATGCAGCCGCTGATGTGAAAGTCGATGTGGCCCAAGTCCTCGAGTTCGTCCAGGTCTTGGTAACGCTCGGTGATGGCGCTGGCAGTGGGGATGGAACGGGCGTTGGCCAACGCGCAGTAATCACCACCGGGGCAGGCGATCATGTCGGTCAGCAAACCGATGTTGGGCTCAGCCACACCCAAGGCTTTGGCCTCGAGCCACAGCGCATGCAGTTGGTCGATGCGCACCCAAGGCAACAACAGGTTTTGCGTGTGCGAGACACGTGCTTCGCCGGCGGAATATTTTGCGACCAAAGACGCTGCGGCATCGAGCTGATCGGCCGTGGCATCGCCCGGGGCATAGCCTGGACGCTTGAACGATAACGACACCGCGCGCAACTGTGGGTTGCGGTGTGGGCGCACATTGCGCGCCAACCAGCGCGCAAAGGTCGGCGTTTTGGCGGTTTCAATGCTGAGAGCGGCTTCGGCCTGGCTGAGCCACAAGTCGGTCAGAGGCGGTAGATCAAGGTCAGGGTCCACAAAGCCAGCTTTCACACGGTTCAGTTCGGCTTGCGGCAGGGTGTGCAGGCCGCCATCGCGCTCAACGATTTCGGAGAACTCGGTCTCCACTTCGTCAAAGTAACGCTGGCCTTCGGCCTTGACCAAAATCTTGATGCGGGCTTTGTATTTGTTGTCGCGGCGGCCCCAGCGGTTGTACACGCGCACCACGGCCTCGAGGTAATTCATGATGTGCTGCCAAGGCAAGAACTCACGAATGACCACGCCATTGATGGGGGTGCGTCCCATGCCGCCGCCCACCAACACCTTGAAGCCGACTTCGCCAGCGGCGTTTTTGATCACCTGCAGGCCCACGTCATGCCAGCCAATGGCCGCGCGGTCTTCGGTGGCGCCGGTGATGGCAATTTTGAATTTGCGTGGCAAGTGCGCGAACTCGGGGTGCAAGGTGCTCCACTGACGAATCAACTCGCCATAGGGGCGGGGGTCGACCACTTCGTCTACCGCAATGCCGGCCAACTCGTCGGTGGTGGTGTTGCGAATGCAGTTGCCGCTGGTCTGAATGCCATGCATGTTGACGGTGGCCAGCAGGTCCATCACATCGGCCGATTGGGCCAGCGGGATCCAGTTGAACTGCACGTTTTGCCGGGTCGTGAAGTGGCCGTAGTTGGTGGTCAATTTGGGCGCCAAGCCCGCCAGTTTGTCTTGTGTGGCTTGGGCTTCGGCCAACAGCGTGGCGTCGGGGGTGTCGTACTCGCGTGCAATTTTGGCCAACACCTTGAGCTGCGCGGCATGGATCTCGCCATAGGGCACGGCAACGCGCAACATGGGGGCGTAGCGCTGCACATACCAGCCGTTTTGCAGGCGCAAAGGGCGAAACTGTTCGTCGCTCAACTGACCGGCTTGCCAGCGCTCGAGTTGGTCGCGGTGCTCAGCGGCGCGGGCGCGCAAGAAAGCTTTGTCAAATTCGGTGTAGTGGTACATGTGAGGTCTGCTTCAGATCAAAACCAGTTTGGTGCCAGCCCAGGCCAGCAAGACGGACAAGAGGGAGCGGATCACGCGGTCCGAGGTGTGGTGGGTCAGGCGAGAGCCCAACCAAATGCCGGGCAATGATCCCGCCAATAACTTGGCCAACAAGGGCCAATCAACCGAGCCCAAAGAGGCGTGTCCCAAGCCCGCCACCAGCGTCAAGGGCACGGCATAGGCGATGTCGGCGGCCACCACTCGGGGCAACGGCAGCATGGGGTAAAGCAGCAACAACACGGTGACCCCAATCGCGCCAGCGCCCACCGAGGTCAAAGTGACCAAGATGCCAATCAGAGCGCCAAACAACACGGGCAAGCTCCAGTGGCGTGGCGTGCTGGCCACAGTTTCATCGCCTGCTGCCAAATGCCGCGGCACCTGTTTGCCGCGCATCGCCTTGAACAACATGGCGGCGGCAGTCAACAACAAAGCCACGCCCAGGCTGGTGGTCATGAGGGACTGAACTTGTGGATGGGTTGGGCCAACCCAGCGCAAGAAAACCAGCGTGACCAAGCAGGCCGGAATGCTGCCCGCAGTGAGCAAGCCCACCACGCGCCAGGGCACGATGCGTTGGCGTGCAAAGCTCACCGTGCCGCCCAACTTGGTGAAGGCGGCAAACAACAAGTCGGTGCCGACTGCCATGTGCGGCTTCACCCCAAAGAAAAAGATCAGCAAGGGGGTCATCAGCGAGCCGCCGCCCACCCCCGTGAGCCCGACGATGGTGCCCACAAAAAAACCTGCAAAGACAAAAGTCAAATCAGCCATGCGAGCGACTGTAAGAGTTCTTTATGCCAATACAAACGATTTATTAGTTGTTCATATATTATTTTGGCTTATAAAGAGGGTGATCGCCAGAGTTGTCCCACATGAGACAGTGAATTGTGGGCCTGTTACAGTGACGTCTCTCGCTCTTAACCCTTGGGAAATTAACATGATTCGCCTCATTTCCGCAGGCCTGCTGGGGGCCATGGCCTTGGCTCCAGCTTGGGCTCAGACCCCCATCAAAATTGGTGAGATCAACAGTTATTCGGCCATTCCACAGTTCACCCAGCCCTACAAGCAAGGCTGGCAATTGGCGGTGGAAGAGATCAATGCCCAGGGCGGTTTGCTCGGTCGCAAAGTCGAGGTGATCGCGCGTGACGATGCGGGCAAGCCCGAAGAGGCTTTGCGCCACGCCATCGAGCTGACCTCGAAGGAAAAAGTCGACGTGCTGGCCGGGGGGTTTTTGTCCAACATCGGCTTGGCCTTGGCCGACCATGCGCAAAAAAGCAAGCGCCTGTTTGTGGCCAGTGAGCCTTTGACCGACGCCATCGTGTGGGACAAAGGCAACCGTTACACCTTCCGACTGCGCCCCAGCACTTACATGCAAGCGGCCATGTTGGTTGAAGAAGCCGCCAAGTTGCCCGCCAAGCGCTGGGCCACCATTGCCCCCAACTACGAGTACGGTCAAAGCGCGGTGGCCAGCTTCAAAGAGTTGCTCAAAGCCAAGCGCCCCGATGTCGAATTTGTCAGCGAGCAGTGGCCCGCGCAGGGCAAGATTGACGCAGGCAGCACGCTGACCGCCACCATGTCCAGCAAGCCGGACGCGATTTTTAACGTGACCTTTGGCGCTGACTTGGCCAAGTTGGTGCGTGAGGGCAACCAGCGCAACGTTTTTCCCAAGACCCCCGTGGTGTCACTGTTGTCAGGTGAGCCGGAGTATTTGGAAGTGCTGAAAGACGAAACACCCAAGGGCTGGATCGTGACCGGCTACCCCTGGGACCAACTGGACAACAAAGAACACGCCAGCTTTGCGGCCAACTATTACAAGAAGTTCAATGAGAACCCCAAAGTGGGTTCTGTGGTGGGTTATGCCACGATGCAGGCCATTTTTGCGGCCATCAAAAAGGCCAATGCCACCGACAACGAAAAGTTGGTTGTGGCGATGCGTGGCTTGAAGTTCAGCACTCCCTTTGGCCCCGCTGAATTCCGCGCCATTGACCAACAGTCCACCATGGGCGCGTATGTGGGCAAACTCGATTTGCGCGGCGGCAAGGGCACCATGGTGCAGTGGCGCTATGCCGATGGCAAAAATTACCAGCCGACCGATGCTTATGTCAAAGCACGGCGCCCTGCAGACGCCATGAAGTGAGCTGAATTAGGCGGGATTCAAGCCCCAAGTGTTGGGGCTGCTGTCTTGCCAAAACTCGGCAAACGGGCTGGGCAGAGGCGAGTCACTGGCCATCTCAGGCAGCAACTGTCCGGGGCTCAAGGTGTCGATCACACTGGACAGCGGCCGTGCTTGGCCTTGTGCGTTGCGCACCATCAGGTGCTGGGGCGTGATGGCGTTGGGGCTGCTGAGGCCAGCGGCACCCATCAAGTCGGCCAAGGCGTGCAGGGTGTTGGCATGAAAGTAAAACACCCGTTCGGCTTTGTCAGTGACCACAATGGCGCGTTGACGCACCGGGTCTTGGGTGGCCACGCCGGTGGGGCAATGGTCGGTGTGGCAGGTGCGCGACTGAATGCAGCCTAGCGCAAACATGAAGCCCCGTCCTGAATTGCACCAGTCGGCGCCCAACGCCAGGCAGCGCGCAATGTCAAAGGCCGAGATCACTTTGCCCGAAGCGCCAATCTTGATGCGGCCACGCAAGCCCGCACCGACCAAACTGTTGTGCACCAAGCGCAATCCGTCACGCAAAGGCATGCCCACATGGTCGGCAAACTCAATGGGCGCGGCACCAGTGCCACCTTCTGAGCCATCCACCACCACAAAGTCAGGCGTTTGACCGGTTTGCAGCATGGCCTTGACCAACGAGAACCACTCGGCTGGGTGTCCGATGCACAGCTTGATGCCCACCGGTTTGCCGCCAGACAGTCGGCGCAACTGGGCCACAAAGCCCAACAGCTCCACAGGCGATGAAAACGCCGAGTGGCGGGCTGGCGAAATGCAGTCTTGGCCCATTCGGATGCCGCGCGTCTCGGCAATTTCGGCGCTGACCTTGGCCTTGGGCAACACCCCGCCATGGCCGGGTTTGGCCCCTTGGGACAGCTTGACCTCGATCATCTTGACTTGGGGCGACTTGGCTTGCAGGGCAAAGCGTTCGGGGTCAAAGTGGCCGTCGGGCGTGCGGCAACCAAAGTAACCTGAAGCCACCTGCCAAATCAAGTCGCCTTCATGCTGGCGGTGGTGAACCGAGATGCTACCTTCGCCGGTGTCATGGGCAAAACGGCCCAACGCCGCGCCGCGGTTGAGGGCCTGAATGGCGTTGGGCGAGAGTGCGCCAAAGCTCATGCCGGAAATGTTGAACAGCGACAGATCGTAGGGTTGGCTGCACTGGTCGCCCCCCACCTGAATGCGGAAAGTGGCCGGGTCAGGTTGCACCGGCTGCATCGAGTGGGCCAGCCACTCGGTGTCGGCCTGGTACATGTTTTTGATGCTGCCAAAGCCGCGTTTGTCGTTTTCGACCTTGGCGCGGGCGTAGACCATGGCCCGTTGGTTGCGCGAGAAGGGCAGCTTTTCTTCGTCGTCTTCCAAGAAGTATTGGCGCAACTCGGGGCGGATGTATTCAAGCCCGTAACGCAAGCGCCCCGTCAGAGGGTAATTGCGCCGCACGGCCTGCTTGGTTTGGGTGTAATCGCGACAGCCCAGTGCAAACAGCACGGCAAAAAGGGCGCTGGCCCAAACTGAAAAGGGCCAAGAGACGAGGGCTGCGGGGGCCGTGACCAACCAAGGCAGGTAGCGCGTAAACGATTGACGGACCATCAAATGCTCTCCATTACAAACTGACAAGAAGCGCCGACTGAGCCGGAATAAACGCCATCGTAGATGGCTTTATTGAATTTGTGAATTTACCTTGGCGCATACCGCTCGGCTGCCAGGTGCTTGGCCAACGACGCGTCCAGTGGCAGCGGCTCGTTTTCAAGGCGGGCCGCCAATAGTTCGCCGCACAACACCGACAAGCTGATGCCCCGCGCACCCATGCCGGCGCACAACCACAGGCCAGGCAACTGCTCAGGATGAATGGGGCCCACCGCCGGCAAGCGGTTGGGCAGGGTGCAGCGCAAGCCCGCCCATCCGCGCACATGGGGCGCAGCAAATTGGCCTTGCATGGCCTCGCCCAAGTGGGGCAACAAAGTGGCCAGGCGCTGCTGGTTGGCCGCGTGGTCTTCTTCGCGCACCGGCGCTTGCTCGCACTGGCGCTCAAAGGTCGAGCCAATGAACCAACCCGGCTGTCCCTCGGGGGTCGTCACTTGGCTGATGAAACTGCCATGCCCATTGACCGGAAATGGCGGCAACTGCTGGCGCTGGGCAGGGCTCAAATCGTTCAGGTGGCCATAACTGATTTGCCCGCGCAAAGGGTTCAAGGGCACCGCAAAACCGGGCAAAGGACGCAACAAAGCCAGACTGTCATAAGCACTGGCCACCACCAGCAAGGGCGCTTGGCCAATCACTTGGCCTGCCGCGTTGTGCACTTGCCAGAGTGGGCCTTGGCGCTCCAACCGCTGGGCCGTATGGCCCCAAAGCACGCTCACCCCAGGTGTTTGCAGCTGGGCGGCCACCAGCGCTCGGGGCTTGATCCAGCCGGCATGGGCGTGCCACAGGGCGGGCGTTCCGGGCGGTAAGCCGGCCGCAGCCACTTGCGCGTCACTGGCTGGGGCGCTGTCTTGGGTGGCATCCACCGCGCCATCTTCGGCGCCAACTTCGGCGCCATCCTCGGCGCCAAATTCAGTGCTGTGGCTCGGGTATGCGGGCAGTCGGCGTTTACCGGCCAGGTTGTGCTCCAGCACACCCGTGAGGGCCCAGTCGGACCCACTGTGCAGCAGGTGTTGTGCGCGATGCAGGGTGGCCCGAACGCCTGCGCGGGTGATGCGTGAGAGCACGTTGTCGTCGGGCGAGACATGGGGGGCGGCCAAACCTGCGGGCAAGCCCGATGCGCCTGCACCTAAAGCAGCGCCTTGGTCGATGACGGTGACCGACCAACCCCGACGGGCCAAACTGTGCGCCACGGCCGAGCCCGACAAGCCGGCCCCAATGACCAAGGCCTCACGGCCCTCTGGGCGCAACAACGGCGAACTCAAACTTCAGGCGGATTTAGTTGGCCGCGGGAGGCACGTAGCCTTGAGCGGCATCTGCGCCGT
>JBJOIR010000082.1:0-8636 GCA_046047055.1 Pseudomonadota bacterium
GCGGCAGAGGCTTCTGTCGCGGGGGCCGCTGGGGCTGCAGCATCAGCAGGCGCCGATGCATCGGCTGCGGGGGCCTCAACGGCAGCCGCGGGTGCAGCAGGGGCCGCCTTTTTGCTTTTGGCAATGCCGAAACCGATGGACAGGCCAACGGCCAGCACGATCACAGCGACCAAAACGGCCCAAACTACAGGTTGATTGTCATCTTGAGGGGTCGACATGGGTGTTTTCTCCGAAAAAAGTGAGCCGATTGTAATGGCCCACCATGGCAAGCGACTGACGCAACGCGTCTCCTCGCCCCGCCGCCATGAAGAACCATCGGTCAGCCATGGCCCTGCAACTCACCGACGATTTGGCTCAGCAACACTGTTTTCTTTTGGCCTTGCAAGACGCTGATGCTTTTGGCTCTGCCTATACTTGCTTGATGAACATCGCTGACCTGCGCAAGAGCTACGAAAAAGCCGAACTCAATGAGAACGCCTCACATGCCGACCCCTTGAAGCAATTTGAGCAATGGCTTGACGAGGCCATTGCGGCCGAAGTGCCCGAACCCAACGCCATGACACTGGCCACCGTGGCCAGCAATTTGCGCCCCAGCACGCGGGTGGTGCTGATCAAGGGTTACGACGAGAGAGGCATCGTCTGGTACACCAATTACGCCAGCCAAAAAGGCCAAGAACTGGCGGGCAACCCATTTGCCGCCTTGCAATTTCATTGGGTCGAGCTCGAAAGGGTGGTGCGCATTGAAGGGCGCGTCGAAAAGATCAGCGACGAAGAAAGCGACGCTTACTTTCACAGCCGCCCACTCGATTCGCGCATCGGGGCCTGGGCCTCACCGCAGAGCCAAGTCATCGAAGGGCGCACGGTGCTGGTCACCAATGCGGCCAAATATGCGGCGCAATTCATGCTCAACCCACCTCGTCCGCCGCATTGGGGGGGCTACCGCTTGGTGCCCGACCAATGGCAATTTTGGCAAGGCCGAAAAAGCCGTTTGCATGACCGCCTGCGCTACAGCCTGAACGGCGATCAATGGACACGTGAGCGACTGGCGCCTTAACTATTGCCCACTGCCCACTGCCCACTGCATATTGCCCGCTTCCTATTTACCGCTGATCCGTAATCTGCCCTAATCTGAACGGATCCACCTGATTTGGACAAAGCCTCAGTCAGGCAACCAAGGCAAGATCGCCATCACGGCGGTCACACTCAACACCGCCATGGCTGTGGACACCGCCACCCCTGCGGTGACGGCGTCTTCTTCTTTGCGGTAACGCTGCGAGAACAAAAACACGTTGGCACCAATCGGCAAGGCCGCGGCCACAGTCATGACTGCCAAATGCAGACCGCGCAGCCCCAACAACCAACCCGCCAAGAGCATCAGCGCCGGATGCAAAACGGTTTTAACCAAGGACAACTTGAAGGCCGCTTTGAAGTGCTGACCAATCGGGGTTTGAGACAGTGTGATGCCTACCAACACCAGCGCGATGGGACCAAAGGCACTGCCCAACAATGCCAGCGGGCGGTCGATGATGGGGTGCAAGCCCCAGCCAGTTTGGGCGTAAAGCAAGCCCACCAAAATAGGCAAAGGCACCGGGTGAATGATGGCGTTGCGAATGGCCAAGCCCAAGGTGCGCCAAACCGGGCGCTGCTCGCCCAGCTGCGCCGCTTGCTCATGCGCGACTTGCAACTCCAGCACCAGCGTGGCCACGCTGAGCAGCACCAAAGCATGCAAAGAAATCAGGGTGAACAGCAGCACCAAGCCTTCTTGCCCGTAAGCCAAGCCTATGAGCGGCACACCGATCATCAAGGTGTTGCTGAAAATACTGGCCAAGGCCAGGACCGAGGCGCGACTGTCGTTGCCATAGATCCACAACATGGCAAAAAACAAAATGCCGGCCACCCCGAAATACTGCACGACCGGCTTGAAATCCAACTGCTCAATGTGCACGCTGCTCATGGTGCGAAACAACAGGGCTTGGGTCAAAACCAAAAACACCAAATTGGACAAGTCGCGCACCGAGTCGCCCCGCACCAATTGCGCTTTGCCCGCGACAAAGCCAATAAAGATCAGCAACACCACGGGCAACAGAGACGACAGAACGGGATGATCAAAGCTCATGAATGAATGACCGCATGGGTCGCGAGAACAGCAAATAAAAAGGCTTAGACAGACGCGGTTCAGTGTGAATGTTTCATGCCGCAGCTCTTGCCCAGCGCCAAGCCTTTGCAGGCGGCCTGCAATTCTTTCTGGCATTGGTCATGCTTTTTGCCCGACTCCAAGCATTTGGCCGCCGCCTCGTGCGCAGCTGCCATGGCCCGGTGGCGCGCAACGTCTTCTTGGGTTTCTTTGGTGTTGTGTTGTGCCCCAGCCGCCAATGACAAGCCGAGCGACAACGCAAAAAATACAAAGCGGTTCATTTCAATTTTCCAATGGAGGATGCGTGAGTTGGGTCCAGAATGAACAAATCAAACGCGTTTGGCTGTCGCCATTGTCACTCACGCACCAAGCGTGCGAAGGTCTTTTTGAACTTCTCCACCTTAGGTGCGGCCACGGCCATGCAATAGCCTTGGTAAGGGTTGCGCTCAAAGAAATCTTGGTGGTATTCCTCGGCGGCGCTGTAGTTGTCCAGCGCCAGCACTTCGGTCACGATGGGCCGGCCAAAAGCGTTGGTGGCCGACAACTCGCCCATCAGTTCACGAGCAACTTCGGCTTGCTCGGCCTGAGTGAAATAAATGCCACTGCGGTACTGTGTGCCCACATCGTTGCCTTGGCGGTTGAGCGTGGTGGCGTCATGGATGAGAAAGAAAATCTCCAGCAACTCGCGGGTGCTGATGAGCGCGGGGTCATAGGTGAGTTTGACAACTTCGTTGTGGCCGGTGCGCCCTGTGCAAACTTCTTCGTAGGTGGGGGCCTGCGTCTGGCCGTTGCAGTAACCAGACTCGACATCGGTCACGCCACGCACTTGAACGAACACCGCCTCGGTGCACCAAAAACAGCCGCCGCCCAAAACCAAGGTGTGTGTCATTTTTTGTCCTGTTGCTGTTGCGATTGAAAGGGCTTATCAGGGCGTGGCGCAAGGCGCCGCGCCAGGGCCACAGAAGCCCACGATTATCCGTGCCCCTCAAGGCCTTGCTGCACGGCTTGAACAAAGTCCCCGAGGGCGGTCTGGTCACGGCCACTGCGCCACAAACAGCGGGTGTCGTAGCGCACATCCACCGCTTGCAATGGCACCAGCACCACCCCGGCCAAGGCCGATTGCTGCAAAGCTTGCGGCACCAACGCCACCCCCAAACCTTGCGACACCAAGGACAGCACACTCAACCAATGGCGCAACTCGTGCACCACCGTCGGCATCCAGCCTGACTGCTCGCACAACTGCAAAATGCGCTCGTTGTAGTCGGGGGACACCATGCGTGAGACCACCACCAAATCTTGTCCGACCAGCGCCTCAATGCCCAAACTTGGGCTTCCTGCCAAAGGGTGGCTGGCGGGCAAACAGGCCATCAGGGGTTGGCTGGTCACCAACACCTGGTCAAACCCCGGCGGCACGCGGGGGGTGTGCACAAAGCCCACATCGAGCCGATCGCGCAAGAGCTCTGACAACTGCTCGGAAGAACTCATTTCTTGCAGCACCAACCGCAAACGGGGATGACTGGCCTGAAAACGGCGCAAGATTTGCGGTAACCCGCAATACAACATGGTGCCGGCAAAACCAATGAGCAATTGGCCCGACTGTCCCTCGGCGACTTCGCGCGCCTCACGAGCGGCTGAATTGGCCTGCGCCAGCAAGGCCCTGGCCGCTGGCACAAAGGCCAGCCCCGCCGCGGTGAGTTGCACGCCCCGGCTGTTGCGGTTGAAAAGTTGCGCGCCAATGGAGGCTTCCAGTTGCTGGATGTTCAGGCTGAGGGGCGGCTGAGAGATCGACAGGCGCTGTGCCGCACGACCAAAATGCAACTCCTCGGCCAACATGAGGAAATAGCGCAGATGTCGAAATTCCATATATTAAAAAAATGTATTGCTGGATCGATAATCAATATTAGACAACTATTCTTCTAAACCCAACAATCACTTTGAAATCATCATCCTGCCTGTGCGGGTATGCCAAACTCAGACATCCTTGCGCCCCTATTTGGAGAATCACCATGAAACCTACCTTCCAATGGAACGACCCTTTTCTGCTGAACGAGCAGCTCACCGATGACGAACGCGCCATCGTGGAGGCGGCGCACACTTTTTGCCAAGAGCGCCTGCAGACCCGGGTGCTACAAGCCGCACGTCACGAAAAGTTTGACCGCGAGATCATGAACGAGGCCGGCGCGATGGGCTTTTTGGGCTCGACCATCGAAGGCTATGGCTGCTCGGGCTTGAGCTATGTGGCTTATGGCCTGATCGCCCGCGAAGTGGAGCGCGTGGACAGCGGTTACCGCAGCGCCATCAGCGTGCAAAGCTCGCTGGTGATGCACCCCATCAACGAATACGGCTCAGAGGCACAGCGCCAAAAATACCTGCCCAAATTGGCCACAGGCGAGTGGGTGGGCTGCTTTGGCTTGACCGAACCCAACCACGGCTCAGACCCTGCCAGCATGCTGACTCGGGCCAAGCCCGTGGACGGCGGCTTCATTCTCAAAGGCTCGAAGATGTGGATCACCAACTCTCCCATTGCGGATGTGTTTGTGGTGTGGGCCAAGCTCGAAAACGCCGATGGCAGCGTGGGTGGGCAAGAAGCCATTCATGGCTTCATTCTTGAAAAAGGCATGAAGGGTCTGAGCGCGCCCAAGATCGAAGGCAAGATGAGTTTGCGCGCCAGCATCACCGGCGAAATTGTGATGGACGAGGTGTTTGTGCCTGGCGAAAACCTGCTGCCGAACGTGAATGGTCTGAAGGGCCCCTTTGGCTGCTTGAACAAAGCCCGCTATGGCATCGCCTGGGGTGCACTGGGCGCCGCAGAGGACTGCTGGCACCGCGCTCGTCAATACACCCTGGACCGCGTGCAGTTTGGCCGGCCATTGGCACAAAACCAGTTGATCCAAAAGAAACTGGCCGACATGCAAACCGAAATCACCCTCGGCCTGCAAGCCTGCTTGCGCGTGGGGCGCCTGATGGACGAAGGCAAAGCCGTGCCTGAGATGATCAGCATGATCAAGCGCAACAGCTGCGGCAAGGCCTTGGACATTGCCCGTCTGGCACGTGACATGCACGGTGGCAACGGCATTCACGATGAATACCATGTGATTCGCCACATGATCAACCTTGAAACCGTCAACACCTACGAAGGCACGCACGACGTGCACGCGCTGATTTTGGGCCGTGCCCAAACCGGATTGCAGGCTTTTTATTGAGCTGGTGCACAGCGAGGCAAAAAGGGGGCTTTGCCCCCTTTTTTCTTTTTGCGCCACATCAACAAAAGGCGGGCCGCGGCTTGACAGGGATGGGGGCAAACCTTACATTACTAACCAGTCAGTCATTAAATGAACGCCGTGAACCCCTCTGTCTCTGTGCATCCCAAACGCGAGCGTCGCAAACAAGACCGCCCCGGTGAGCTGCTGGACGCAGCCTTGGACTTGTTTGTTGAAAAAGGCTTTGCCGCCACCCGGGTCGAAGAAGTCGCCGCGCGCGCCGGTGTCTCTAAGGGCACGCTGTTCTTGTACTTTCCCAGCAAAGAAGACCTGTTCAAAGCCGTGGTGCGCGCCAGCATCGTGGAGCCAGTGACACAAGGCGCCGTCGAAGTGGCGAACTTCAAGGGCTCGGCAGGCGAATTGCTCGAATGGATGATGCTGCAATGGTGGCACCGCTATGGCGACACCAAAGCGTCGGGCATTTCCAAACTCATCATCAGCGAGGCCAGCAATTTTCCTGAACTGGCCCAGTTTTACCGCGCCGAAGTCATTGAGCCTGGACATGCTATGGTGCGCAACACCTTGCTTCGCGGCATGGCGCATGGCGAGTTCCGTGCGGTAGATGTCGAACTGGCGCTTCATTCCGTCATGGCCCCTCTGCTTTTCTTGGTCATGTGGAAGCACTCGATGGGGCCTTGCTGCCCGGTTTCCGAGCAAATCCAGCCTGAAAAATTCATCTCACAACACGCCCAATTGCTGGTGCGTGGTCTCTCAATTTCTAAGTCCCTATGAAACGTTCTACCCTCCTCATTCTCTCGGGCGTGGCACTGGCCATCTTGATCGCGGGTGGCGCGCGTTGGGCCAGCCAACGCAAAGCCGCAGTCCCTGTGCCCGCCACAGCCCCTGTGGCGAATGTGATCGAGTTGGGCGCAGGCGATGTGGTGCCCGTGACCCAAATGGACATGGTGTTGGGCTTGCCCGTATCTGGCACTCTCAAGGCCAGCCAAATGGCGATGGTCAAAGCGCGTGTGGCGGGCGAGTTGATGGACTTGGTGGTGCGAGAAGGCGACAAAGTACAAGCAGGCCAGGTGATTGCGCGCATCGACCCGACCGAGTTTCAGGCCCGCGAGCGCCAAGCCAAACAGCAGGCCGATGCTGCAATGGCACAGGTCGACATTGCGCAAAAACAATTTGACAACAACCAAGCGCTGGTGGCGCAAGGCTTCATCTCTCAGACCGCATTGCAAAACTCCACCGCCACCTTGAACGGAGCCAAAGCCACCCACATGGCGGCGATGGCTGCACTCGATGTCACCCGCAAAGCGCTGGAAGACACCACGATTCGCTCACCCATCAGTGGCCAAATTGCGCAGCGCTTGGCACAACCCGGCGAGCGTGTGGCGCTGGATGGCCGTGTTGTCGAGGTGGTCAATCTGGCCCAACTTGAACTGGAAGCCGCTCTGCCTGCAGCCGATGCCAGCTTGGTGCGTCCCGGTATGAAGGCCCAAATGAAAATTGAGGGAATGGACGATCCCGTGACGGCCAAAGTGTTGCGCATCAGCCCAACGGCTCAAGCCGCCAGCCGCAGTGTGTTGGTTTACCTTGGCATTGAAGGGCAAGAAGGCCTGCGCCAAGGCTTGTTCACAGAGGGCACGTTGGGGACCCGCAGCATCCAAGCATTGGCGGTGCCGTTGTCCAGCGTTCGCACCGACAAACCTCAGCCTTATGTGCAAGTGGTGGAGGCCGATCAGGTGCGCCACGTGACCGTGCAGCCTGGCACACGCACCGAAAAAACCCTCAACAACATCACGCTCACTTGGGTGGAGGTGCAGGGGCTGAGCGAAGGTGCCCAAGTGCTCAGCGCCAGTGCAGGCAGTGTGCGCGAAGGCACGCAGGTGAAGTTCACCGCCGCCAAGCGCTGAAAGAATCTGACACATGTGGTTCACCCGCGTTAGCCTGCAAAACCCCGTTTTCGCCACCATGGTCATGTTGGCCTTGGTGGTCATGGGGCTGTTCTCATACCAACGACTGAAAGTCGACCAATTCCCCAACATCGACTTTCCGGTGGTTGTGGTGAGCACCGAATACCCGGGTGCCTCACCCGAAATCGTGGAAAGCGAAGTTTCTAAAAAAATCGAAGAGGGCGTGAACTCGATCGCGGGTATCAGTGCCCTCTCCTCGCGCAGTTATGAAAACCAATCGGTTGTGGTGATCGAGTTTCAATTGAACATCAATGGCCGAAAAGCGGCCGAAGATGTGCGCGAAAAAGTGGCCGCCATTCGACCCAGTTTGCGCACCGAAGTCAAAGAGCCCAAGGTGTTGCGGTTTGACCCGTCGGCGCGCGCCATTTGGTCCCTGGCCGTGGTGCCCGGCGTAGCATCGGACTTGCCCAATGGCAAAGCTCCCAGCGCCGTTGAATTAACCAATTGGTCTGAACAGGTGCTGAAAAAACGCCTGGAGAATGTCCGCGGCGTGGGCTCTGTGTCTTTGGTGGGCGGCACGCGCCGCGAGATCAACCTGTACCTTCAGCCTGCCGCGATGGAAGCCTTGGGCGTGACAGCCGAACAAGTGGTCAACGCTGTGCGCAACGAAAACCAAGACTTGCCGGCAGGCGCCATTCGATCTCGCGAACAAGAGCGGATGGTGCAAATTGAGTCGCGCATGAAGCGCCCCGAAGATTTTGAACGCATCATCGTGGCCCGCAAGGGCAACACGTCGATTCGGCTGTCGCAAGTGGCGCGTGTGCAAGACGGCGCGCAAGAGCTTGAGACTCTGGCGCTGTACAACGGACAGCGCACCTTGCTGATGACGGTGCAAAAAGCACAAGACGAGAACACCATTGATGTGATCAATGGCTTGGTCAAAACTGTGGCCGACATGAAAAGCCAAACCCCTGCGGGTGTGCGACTGGAACCCATCACCGACAATTCGCGCCCCATTCGGGTGGCGGTTGACAACGTGCGGCGCACCCTCATTGAAGGCGCCATTTTGACGGTGCTGATCGTCTTTTTGTTCCTCAATTCGTGGCGCTCCACCGTCATCACGGGTCTGACTTTGCCGATCTCATTGATCGGCACCTTCATGTTCATGCAGATGTTTGGCTTCACCATCAACATGATCACGCTGATGGCGCTGTCTTTGTGTGTTGGCCTGCTGATCGACGATGCCATCGTGGTACGCGAGAACATCGTGCGCCATGTACAAATGGGCAAGAGCGCATGGAATGCCTCATTGGATGGCACACAGGAAATTGGCTTGGCCGTGTTGGCCACCACCTTGTCCATTGTTGCGGTGTTTTTGCC
>JBJOIR010000083.1:0-8494 GCA_046047055.1 Pseudomonadota bacterium
CTTCATGCGCAAGCTGCGCGTGAGCATGTCGTTGATGGTGTAGTTGCGCACATGGCCCATGTGCAATTTGCCGCTGGGGTAAGGCAGCATGGAACAGGCGTAATACTTCTTTTTACCGGCATCTTCCGTGACACGGTAGGCATCGCGAGCCGTCCAACGGGCCTGGGCTGCGGGTTCGACTTCGAGGTGGTTGTACTTGTCTTGCATAGCCTGCAATTGTAGAGGGGCGAATCGGCGAATGAAGGACCGCAGATGAGGCCTGCAGGGGAGCCGCCTTGGCCCAGCCGAGGCGAGCGACTGGATGCTCAGGGCGCGCCAGCGGCAGGGGTCTGCGCGACGAAGCCAATGCGGGACAGGCCGGCTTTTTGGGCCAAGCCCATGGCCTCCACCACCCGGCCATAAGGCACCGATTGGTCGGCCCGCAGCTCCAACTCGGTCAAGGGGTTGCGCTTGGCCGCCTCTTGCAGCTTCAAGCGCAGGGCTTCGGCGGTTATGGGCCGGTCATTCAAAAACAGGGCCCCTTGCGCATCGACCACCAGCGTCACGGCTTGGGCGGACGCACCCGCCTCACCGCCCTCGCTTTGAGGCAAATCCAAACGAATCGCGCTGGTCATCAAGGGGGCCGTGAGAATAAAGATCACCAGCAACACCAGCATCACGTCCACCATGGGCGTGACGTTGATCTCGCTCATGGGCGAATGGGGTTTGCTGGACTCCAGGCGACCAAAGGCCATTGCTCAATCCTGCGGATCGGAAAGCAGGCCGCGCAAATCGTGGGCGAAGCCTTCTAGCTCAGCCTCAATCTGGTTGACCTTGCGGCCCAACAAGTTGTAGCCCAACACAGCAGGAATGGCCACCGCCAAACCCGCGGCCGTCATGATCAGGGCTTCGCCAACGGGACCAGCCACCCGGTCAATCGTCAGTTGGCCGTCTTCGGCCATGCCGGTGAGGGCATTGAAAATGCCCCAAACCGTGCCCAACAGCCCCACAAAAGGCGAGATCGATCCGGCCGTGGCCAACCACACTTGGCCCCATTGCAAACGCCTCACCACACCTTGCAAGGCTTCACGCAAGACGCGGGTGAGCTGAGGATGCCGATCGCCTGCCGAGGCCAATGTGCCGCCCACTGGCAACAAAGTGGCTTCCAGCAACGGCGCCAAGCAAGCATCGCGGTCAAACTGTGAGACACGCTGACGGGCTTCTTCAAAAGTGGGGGCCTGCCAAAAAGCCGCCATGCTGCGGGCCACGTCTTGGCCCACCCGAGACAGCAAACGCCATTTCCAGAGCATCACCACCCAACTGCCCACCGACAACACCAACAGGGCCAAGGCCAGCACACGGCTGACCCCATCACTGTGCAACAAGAAGTCGGTCAGGCTCATGGTGAGGCGGCCACCTTCAGCGCAGGTTCAACACGTCAAACATGTCAAACAGACCGCGAGGCTGGGTAGCCAAATAACGCACAGCGCGAAGACTGCCCTGCGCATAAGTGGAACGGCTGGACGATTTGTGGGTGACTTCGATGCGCTCACCAATGCCCGCGAACAACACGGTGTGGTCACCCACAATGTCGCCGCCGCGAATGGTCGCAAAGCCAATGCTGGAAGGATCGCGCTCACCGGTATGGCCATAACGCTCATAAACGGCGCAGTCTTTCAGGTCGCGGCCCATGGCTTCGGCAATCACCTCGCCCATCTTGAGGGCCGTACCGGAAGGCGCGTCCACTTTGTGGCGGTGATGGGCTTCGATGATTTCGATGTCGTAGCCGGTGGACATGGCTTGCGCCGCCATTTGCAACAACTTGAGCGTGACATTGACCCCAACGCTCATGTTGGGGGCCATCACGATGGCGATGTCTTTGGCAATCTCGGTGATTTCGGCTTTTTGAGCTTCCGAAAAACCGGTGGTACCGATGACGGCTTTGACCCCCAGCTCACGGCACACCTTCAGGTGGGCAAGGGTGCCTTCGGGGCGGGTGAAATCGATCAGGCAACCCGCGTTTTTCAAGCCGGCATGCAAGTCAGACGTGACGAGTACGCCGCTGGATTTGCCCAAAGGGGCAGCGGCATCTTGGCCTTGTGCGGGGCTGGCGGCAATGTCCAGCGCACCGGCCAAGCGGCAATCGTCAGACGCCATGATGGCTTCGATGAGCATGTGGCCCATGCGGCCAGAGGCGCCGGCAACGGTGATGGGCAAATCGGTCATTTGAGTCATGTGATTTTCAGATGGGAAAAACGCACACCGTGTAACACGCGGCGCAAACAGCCGCCCCTTATCGGGGAGCAGGCTCGAGTGGGGGGTAGCTGGCAGGCAGTGGCGCCTTGCGCTCGTCCACGGGCGATGCCGACTGGCTCGGGAACTTTTTCAATTCTTCCTCAGAGGCCTGCAGATTCGGAACACGAACCCCTTTGCGCTGGACCTCCAAGCGGCCCACAAATTCGGATTCGCTGGGCAAATCACCGCCCTCCACCGATTGCAAAACATCGCCTTTGAAAAACAACGTCAGCTGGAAATTCTGTTGCGGAACCCCTTGCCGGCGAATGCTGAAGGCATAGTCCCAGCGGTCGGCATGAAACAGGCTGGTCACCAAGGGCGTGCCCAAGATCTCACGCACCTGTGCGCGGGCCATGCCCAGGGTCAGCGCCTGACGCTGCTCTTTGGAGACAAAGTTGCCTTGCACCACTTCAGGCACATAGGGCTTGAAGGTGTCGTTGTTGAACTTGGACATACCGCCACAGCCCGCCAAACTGACGCAAACGAGCAGCATGGCCAGGCGATGGCCTGTCAGAGGGAAAGTCAGGAAAGCTGTCATGTTTTTAGGCAGGCCGATATGATCGGGTCATTGTAGCGGCAGCTTCTTGTCCGCACCGGTTCTGCAAACCCCGATACCCTTTCTCATGACCCAAATCGACGAACTGAAAAACAATGGTCTTAAAGCCACGCTGCCTCGGCTGAAAATCTTGGACGTTTTTCAGAGTGGCGCCCAGCGCCACATGACCGCCGAAGATGTGTTTCGCCACTTGCTGCTGGAGAACTCTGACATTGGGCTGGCCACCGTTTACCGTGTGTTGACCCAGTTTGAGCAGGCGGGCATCTTGAGCCGCAACCACTTTGAAAGTGGCAAGGCGGTGTATGAGCTCAACGAAGGGCAGCACCACGACCACATGGTGTGCCTCGATTGCGGCCGGGTAGAAGAGTTTTATGACCCCGAAATCGAGTCCCGCCAACAAGCCGTGGCCGAGTCCAAAGGGTTTGTGATTGCAGACCACGCCTTGAGTCTGTACGCCCATTGCATTCAAAAGCCCTGCCCGCATCGCCAAGGCTGAGCCTGATCGCCCTTACTCCATGGCTCGGCGCTGCCGGTCAATGAACTCTTGGTAAGTGTCGATGCCGCGCATCTGCAAAATCGAGTTGCGCACAGCAGCCTCAACCAACACCGCGATGTTGCGCCCGGCCACCACCTGCAAGGCCACTTTGCGCACCGGAATACCCAGGACATCTTGCACCAAGGGCTCTGAAGGCAACCGCTCGTAATCGCGCTCGAGTGTTTCTTTGCGGACCAAGTGAACGATGAGTTTCAGGCGCATTTTTCGGCGCACCGCGGTCTCGCCAAAAATAGCGCGAATGTCCAACAAACCAATGCCGCGCACTTCCAACAGGTTTTGCAGCAGGTCAGGGCAACGGGCTTCGATGGTGGTCTGGTTGATGCGGTACAGATCAACCGCATCGTCAGCGACAAGACCGTTGCCGCGAGAAATCAACTCCAGCCCCAACTCGCTCTTGCCAAGGCCCGATTCTCCGGTGATCAGCACCCCCATGCCCAAAATATCCATGAACACGCCGTGCATCGTGGTGCGGTCGGCAAAGTGCTTGGACAGGTAAGCACGCAGCACATCGATGACAAAGGCCGACGACTGATCGGTCGAGAACATCGGAATCTGGGCGCGCTCACACATCGACAACAGGGCTTCTGGCGCCACTTGGCTATCGGCCAAGACCAATACCGGAGGTTCAAGGGTGACGATGCGGGCAATGCGGCGCGCGCAATCTTCGGCGGTGGAGTTGGTCAAATAGGCCACTTCGCGTGGGCCCAAAATTTGAACGCGATAGGGGTGGATGTAGTTCAGGTACCCCACAAGGTCAGCGCCCGAGCGGGCTTCCCGCACAGCCACCTCGTCAAAGCGGCGCTCTGACGCCCCCAAACCGGCCACCCATTGCCATTTCAGTTTGCTGCGGTGGTCTTCAAACAGGACGTCGGCGCTGATGACGGAAGGTTTCATCGCTGGGCTCCGACTTGAAAAGGATCAGGCGGTTTGAGCCGACTGCCATTGGGCAATCAGTTGGTGCAAATTGGTTTGAACCGTGCTGTTCTTGATGTTTTCACGCAAGGTCGTGTCACTCAGCAGCTCGGCGATTTCCGACAAAATTTCCAAGTGCTTTTGAGTCGCCGCTTCGGGCACCAACAAAAAGATCAACAGGCTGACCGGCTGCTCATCGGGCGCATCAAAGCCGATCGGCTGGGCCAGCTGAAAAACGGCAGCCATCGGGGCCTTGAGGCCCTTGATACGGCCATGCGGAATCGCCACACCATGACCCAAGCCGGTTGAGCCCAAGCGCTCACGCGCAAAAAGACTGTCGGTGACCAGCGCACGAGAAAGGCCGTGCAGGTTCTCAAAGAGAAGTCCGGCTTCTTCGAATGCGCGTTTCTTGCTGGTGGCTTCCACTCCAACAAGAACTTGGGCAACAGGCAATATGGATGAGAGACGATTCATGGTCGAGGCCGGATTATGCACCTCTCAGCCTCAGCCCAAGGGGTGTCGGCATGATTCGCAAAAAAAAAGGGCCGCAGATCGCGACCCTCGTTTCCCCTTAATGATTAAGTTGTCACATCATGCGCTTGGGCGCACTGTGGTGATGGTCGGTGATGCGGTCCTTGTGCTTGACCACTTGGCGGTCCAGTTTGTCCACCAAATCGTCAACAGCTGCATACAAATCTTCATGGGCGCTTTCTGCAAACAGATCGTTGCCCTTGACGTGGATATTGCATTCGGCACGTTGGCGTTTTTCCTTTTCTTTCTGTTTCTCGACAGTCAGCAGCACCTTGACATCCACCACTTGGTCGAAATGTCGGGTAATGCGATCAAGTTTTCCCGTGACGTACTGGCGCAGTGCCGGGGTCACTTCAAGATGGTGCCCGCTGATGGTTAAATTCATAGTCGTCGCCTCCATGGATCTTGGGTAACAAAGCCCCACCGAAGCAGGGCTCTGAAACCACCTGTTTTGGTGGTTCAACCCCACTATGCGCCCCGCAGATTTGAAAAGCAAGACTCTTCAAAGTAAACCACCAGAAAGCTCAAGAATTGCCCCTGAACGGGAATTTCGGTGCTATCGTCCGAATTGAAGTTCAGCTTGAGGCCACCTCAAGCCTGCGGCGCAACAGGCGCCCCATGCAGGCGCAAACGACCCGCCAGCCAAGCGCTGAGCAAACTGGCCAACACCCCCAACAGCCCCGCGACCCAATACCAGGTGAGATGCCCTTGGTCATCGCGCCCGATGATCAAGCCGGCCACCAAGGCGGCCAAGCCCATCGAGGCCGACTGCACCGCCGAGTTGAGCGTCATGAACGTGCCCCGCAAACGCGGCTCCACGGCCGAAGAAATCATGGCCATGCCCGGAATCATGCGCCCACTCATGACGGTGAACAGCAAGGTCGATATCGCCAGCAAGCCCCACAGCGGCAAGCCTTGCGACAACGTGGTGGCCACCAGCGGCAAGGCCACTGCCACCGCCAAGCGCTGAAACACCCGCACTTTGCCCACCCGGTCCGTCAGCCGTCCGAAATACCGGGCACTCAGCAAAGTGGCCACCCCGCCGCACAAGTAAATCCAAGGCACCTCGGCGGTTTTCATGCCGGCATTGGATTGCAAATAAATGGTGATGTAGGGAATGACTGTGAATCCGGCAAACATCATCAGGCCCGAAACCCCGAATGCTTTCAGGTGGTTGGTCTCAGCCAAGACCTGACCAATACCGCGCCACACACTGACACGTTCAGGGTGGTGCAAGTGGGCGTCAAGGCGTGGCAAGGTCTGCCAAGCGCCCAGCGCCAGCAAACCGACCAGCAATGCAATGCCGAAAAACGGTGCATGCCAACTCAAGTGCGCCGCCAAGAACAGACCCAAAGGCACCCCTGCGACCGTGGACACAGAAAAAGAAGTCATGACCACGCTCATGGCGCGTCCGCGGCGTTCGAACGGCACCACATCGGCCACGATGGTTTGGGACAATGCCGACAAAACCCCGCCGAACAAGCCCGCCGCCACACGGGCCAACATCAGCCAAAGGTAGTCAGGCGCCAGACCGCAGGCCAGTGTGGCCAAGCCAAAAAGGATGTACATGGTCAACAACAACTGCTTGCGGCTAAAGCGGTCGATGTAGGTCGCCGCCATCAAGCCCGACAAGCCCGCCGACAAGGTGTAGGCCGAGACCAGCAAGCCAAATTGCGCATTGCTGATGCCAAACAAGGCCGTGAACTGGGGGCCCAGCGGCATCATGATCATGAAATCCAAAATGTGGGTGAATTGGATTCCAGCCAGCGTGAAAAGCAGCCAGCGCTCGCGCCGAGGGGACAGTTGAGGGGTCATGAAGGGCCAATGAAGTTGCTTGAATCTAACACTTCAATCCGTTGCCTTGCCTCGACCGGTGCGATAATCCGCCGATTCACATTGGAGACACACTGCCGTGGAAACTACCCCGAGTCGGTAGCTTTCGAACGCACTGAGCAACCCGCCCATCGTTCGAAAGCTGCTAAATCAATTCGCTGCCCCTTTGAACCATTGGCACCTGGCCATTTTTCGGATTCGCCATGCTCAACATCTTCACCCTCGCCAACGGGCGACTCTTTCAAGAAGAGATCGAATCGCTGGAAGAACTCTCCCGTTTCCAGCCCATCTGGGTCGACTTGGAGTCGCCGACTCTGGAAGAAAAACGCTGGATCAAACAGTATTACGGCCTGTCCATTCCTGAAGACGCGATGGACGAGGACATCGAGGAATCGGCCCGCTTTTATGCCGAAGACAACGGCGAGCTGCACATTCGCTCCGACTTTTTGATCGCTGACGAAGACGAGCCTCGCACTGTGCGCTGCGCGTTCATTCTGAACCAGCACAACGTCGAGCTGAAAAGTCAGGGCGTGCTGTTCTCCATTCACGACGAAGACGTGCCGGTGTTCCGTTTGTTGCGCATGCGTGCGCGCCGCGCGCCCGGCTTGATCGAAGACGCCAAAGAAGTGCTGCTCAAGTTGTTTGATGCCGACGCCGAATACTCGGCTGACACACTGGAAAACATTTACGACAAGCTCGAGACCGCTGGCAAAAAAGTGTTGTCGGGCGATGTGACCGACGCCATGGCCAGCGAGGTGCTGGGCGCCATTGCACGGCAAGAAGATTTGAACGGCCGCATCCGTCGTAACGTGATGGACACACGCCGTGCGGTGAGCTTCATGATGCGTTCAAAAATGCTCAATGCCGAGCAATTTGAAGAAGCGCGACAGATCTTGCGCGACATCGATTCGCTGGACTCGCATACCGCATTTTTGTTTGACAAGATCAACTTCTTGATGGACGCCACCGTCGGTTTCATCAACATCAACCAGAACAAAATCATCAAGATTTTCTCGGTGGCCAGCGTGGCACTGTTGCCCCCCACACTCATCGCCAGCCTTTACGGCATGAACTTTCAATACATGCCCGAGCTGTCGCAAAAGTGGGGCTACCCCTATGCGCTGGCCTTGATGGTGGCCAGTGCCGTGGTGCCAATGTGGTATTTCCGCCGGCGCGGCTGGCTCAAATAATCACCGCGCAGCCATGCGCGTGTGACTGAGCCAACCTGACAAGATGGCCAAGCTGTAACGGCTGGCCACGTCCCGAATAAAGCGACTGAAATCCGCATGGGCGGTGTCATCGGCACGGTCCGAGATGGTGCGCATTGCGGCAAAGGGCACGCCAAAATCGAAACACACTTGCGCCACAGCGGCCCCTTCCATCTCGACCGCTAAAGCGTGAGGAAACACCTGTTGCAGCGCTTGGCTTTCAGCACTGGCCGAAACAAACCGGTCACCGCTGATGACCAAGCCCCGATGCAGTTGAGGGGCGTGCAAGCCGAACTCGGCCATAGCGGCCGATCCCAAGTGCTGTTCCACGTCTTGCAACACCCGTACCGTGGCTTGCGCCAGATGTGCCGACAAATCTGTGTCCGCATCAAAATGCGCACGGTCATACAACGGCACTTCGTGCGGCGGAAACAAGGGTGATGCATCCATGTCGTGCTGGACGCAATGCGTCGCCAGCACCACATCACCCACCTGCACACCAGCCCCCAAGCCCCCGGCCACACCGGTGAAAACAATTTTGTCGACGCCAAAGCGCGTGAGCAGCACCGTGGCGGTGGTGGCCGCGGCCACCTTGCCAATGCGCGACAAGACGGCCACCACCGC
>JBJOIR010000084.1:0-8395 GCA_046047055.1 Pseudomonadota bacterium
CTACACCGTGCGAGTGGTGTCCGAGATCACCGAATCGAACGGTTCGTCGTCCATGGCTTCGGTCTGCGGCGGCTGCTTGTCGATGATGGACGCCGGTGTGCCGATGAAAGCCCACGTGGCCGGTATCGCCATGGGCCTGATCAAGGAAGACAACCGCTTTGCGGTGTTGACCGACATCTTGGGTGACGAAGACCACCTGGGTGACATGGACTTCAAAGTGGCCGGTACCACCAACGGCATCACCGCTTTGCAGATGGACATCAAGATCCAGGGCATCACCAAAGAAATCATGCAAGTTGCTTTGGCCCAAGCCAAAGAAGCCCGCATGCACATTCTGGGCAAGATGCAAGAAGCGATGAGCGAAGCCAACACCGAAGTGTCTGATTTCGCGCCCAAGCTTTTCACCATGAAGATCAACCCCGAGAAGATCCGTGACGTGATCGGCAAAGGCGGCGCCACCATCCGCGCCCTGACTGAAGAGACCGGTTGCCAAATCAACATTGCTGAAGACGGCACCATCACCATCGCTGCAACCGATGGTGAGAAGGCTGAAATTGCCAAGAGCCGCATCGAGCAGATCACGGCCGAAGTTGAAATCGGCAAGGTCTACGAAGGCCCAGTCACCAAGATTTTGGACTTCGGTGCTTTGATCAATTTATTGCCTGGTAAAGATGGTTTGCTGCACATCAGCCAAATCGCCCATGAGCGTGTTGAAAAAGTGACCGACTATTTGAGCGAAGGCCAAATCGTCAAAGTCAAGGTCATGGAAACCGACGAAAAAGGCCGCATCAAATTGTCGATGAAGGCTTTGTTGGACCGTCCTGCACAGGGCGCCCAATAAACAGCTCCGGTGTTCGGGTGGCGTCGTGCCACCCGCTTTCACCCTAAGGCGGATGCATGAACGTCATTGAGATCCAAGGTTACGGCGGCCCCCAAGTGTTGGTGCCCGCAACGCGACCCGACCCCATCGCAGGGGTGGGGGAGTTGCTCATCCGTGTCTCGGCCAGTGGCATCAACCGTCCCGATGTGTTGCAACGCACCGGCCTTTACCCCGTTCCTCCTGGCGCCTCGGATATTCCAGGGCTCGAAGTGGCCGGGGTGGTGGTGTCGGGTGATGCCGCGGCCATGGCAGCGGCGGGCTTGGCGATCGGTGACCGTGTCTGTGCCTTGGTCTCGGGCGGTGGCTATGCAGAACTTTGCGTGGCGCCTGTGGGCCAATGCTTGCCCATACCGCAAGGCTTGACGGATGTGGAGGCGGCGTCACTTCCTGAGACCTTTTTCACCGTGTGGAGCAATGTGTTCGACCGCGGCCGATTGCAAGCCGGCGAGACCTTGTTGATTCAAGGTGGCGCCAGCGGCATTGGTGTGACGGCCATTCAAATGGCGAAAGCCACTGGGGCCACCGTCATCGTGACGGCGGGATCGGACGACAAGTGCCAGGCCTGTTTGGCGTTGGGGGCAGACCATGCCATCAATTACAAAACCACCGATTTCGTAGCCGAGGTCAAGCGCTTGACCCATGGTGTGGGCGTGAACGTGATCTTGGACATGGTGGCAGGTGACTATGTGGCGCGTGAAGTGGAGGCATTGGCCGAAGATGGCCGTTTGGTCATCATCGCGGTGCAGGGCGGTGTCAACAGCGCCTTCAATGCCGGCATGGTGTTGCGCCGCCGCTTGACCATCACCGGCTCTACCTTGCGTCCCCGCTCAGTGGCATTCAAGACTGACATTGCCCAATCGTTGGTCAAAACCGTGTGGCCTTGGATGGCATCAGGGCGCATCAAGCCGGTGATTCACAGTGTTTTTGATGCCGTGGCGGCAGAGGGTGGATGGCCATCGGGGGCGGCGCAAGCCCATGCCTTGATGGAATCCAATCAGCATATCGGCAAGATTGTGGTGACATGGTGATGCACGTGAGATCCCCTTTGATGGTCGGCAACTGGAAGATGAATGGCAGCTTGGCGGCCAATGCTGCCTTGGTGTCCGATATTTTGCAGGGCATGGCGGGTGTGAATTGCCGCGCGGCGGTCTGTGTGCCGCCGGTTTATTTGTCTCAAATGCAGGCTTTGTTGGCGGGTTCTGCCCTTGACTTGGGAGCGCAGGACGTGTCAGCCCACGCTTCTGGGGCCTACACCGGCGAGGTTTCGGCGGACATGCTGCGTGATTTTGCGGTGCGCTATTGCATCGTGGGTCATTCTGAGCGTCGCCGATACCACGCAGAGTCAGATGCCTTGGTGGCGAACAAAGTGCAACGCGCGTTGGCTTCTGGCGTGACGCCGATCGTGTGTGTGGGTGAGCAATTGTCTGAGCGGGAAGCCGGTCAGACGGAAGCGGTTGTGAAACGTCAGTTGGCGGCCGTGATTCATGCAAATGGCCATTGCATCAGCGAGATTGTGTTGGCTTATGAGCCGGTTTGGGCCATTGGAACGGGCTTAACTGCCACGCCAGAGCAGGCCCAGCAGGTTCACGCCGTGTTGCGCGCCCAGTTACGCGCAGCGACCGAGCATGCCGATCGGGTTTCTATTTTGTACGGCGGCAGCATGAATGCCGCCAACGCTGGCGACTTGTTGGCCCAACCTGATGTGGATGGCGGCCTGATTGGGGGCGCAGCCCTGAAGGCGCCAGACTTTTTGTCGATGTTGAAAACGGCTTCGCGCTGAGTCGCGGGCCAATTTTTATTGTTTTTGGAGAGTAAACATGAGCATGGTTTTGACTTTGATTTTGGTGGTTCAAATGCTGTCGGCATTGGCCATGATTGGTCTCATCTTGATCCAGCACGGCAAAGGTGCTGACATGGGTGCGGCTTTTGGCAGCGGCGGTTCGGGCAGTTTGTTTGGCGCCACGGGCGGTGCCAACTTTCTTTCGCGCACCACCGCTGTTTTGGCGGCGGTGTTTTTTGTCTGCACCTTGCTGCTGGCTTATTTCAGCAATGCGCGTCCCGCAGCATCGTCGGGCAGTGTTTTAGAAGGCGCTGCTGTCACGGCACCAGCGGCAGCGGATGCCAGCCCAGCGGCCCAAATCCCGGGCAATGCACCGGCTGCCAAGACCGACAACAGCGTGCCGCCAGCCCCTGCGAAGTAAGCGCTCATTCAGATTGCTTGATGCACTCAAATTTCCTGAATTTCTCAAGGGAATGAAGGGTTTTCAGAGTAAACTACGGGATTGTCCGGAGAGCAAATTGTGTCAATTGACGCACCTCATGCAATTCGGGCAAAAGTATCCAGCCGTCGTGGTGAAATTGGTAGACACGCTATCTTGAGGGGGTAGTGGCGAAAGCTGTGCGAGTTCGAGTCTCGCCGACGGCACCAGATAAACAGAATGGCCCAGTTTGTAAGGCTGGCGCTATTCATTCGGTGATACCGTCAGTCACAAGATGAACCTCGATCAATACCTTCCCATTCTCTTGTTCATTTTGGTCGGCGTTGCTGTCGGCATCATTCCCCAGGTTTTGGGCTACATCCTTGGCCCCAACAAACCTGACGCGGAAAAAAACTCCCCCTACGAATGCGGCTTCGAAGCTTTTGAAGACGCGCGAATGAAGTTCGATGTGCGCTACTACCTGGTGGCCATCTTGTTCATCTTGTTCGATTTGGAAATTGCTTTCCTGTTCCCATGGGCTGTGGCCCTCAAAGAAGTGGGCATGGCGGGCTTTGTGGCCGTGGTAATTTTTTTGGCCATTCTGGTCGTGGGTTTTATCTACGAGTGGAAAAAAGGCGCCCTGGACTGGGAATGACAACTCCAATGACAACTCCATTCAGCCTCTAAGGACGATGCGATGATTGAAGGCGTGATGAAAGAAGGCTTTATCACCACGAGCTATGACTCGGTGGTGAATTGGGCCAAAACCGGCTCGCTCTGGCCCATGACTTTTGGTCTGGCCTGTTGCGCGGTCGAGATGATGCACTCGGCGACGGCCCGGTATGACTTGGCCCGATTTGGTGCCGAGGTTTTCCGTGCCAGCCCCCGTCAAGCCGACCTGATGATCGTGGCCGGCACTTTGTGCAACAAGATGGCACCGGCCTTGCGCAAGGTTTATGACCAAATGTCCGAGCCACGTTGGGTGATCTCCATGGGCTCTTGCGCCAACGGCGGTGGTTACTACCACTACAGCTACTCGGTGGTGCGCGGTTGCGACCGCATCGTGCCAGTCGATGTGTATGTGCCGGGCTGTCCGCCCACGGCCGAAGCGCTGATCTACGGCATCATTCAGCTGCAGCAAAAAATCCGCCGCACGCAAACCATTGCGCGCGCGTGAGGGGACAAAGATGACTGATTTTGCTGTTCGTCCTGAAGACCTGAAAGACACCTTGGCGGCTGCCTTGTCCGACCGGGTTCAAAAAATTGATGTGGCTTTGGGTGAGGTGACCGTTCATGTCGGCGCCGACCAATACCTGAGCGTGATGCAAACCCTGCGCGATGCAGCGGGCTGCCGATTTGAGCAATTGATTGACTTGGCTGGTGTGGACTATTCCACCTACGGCGATATGGGCTCTGAGGGCTCGCGTTTTGGCGTGACCGTGCATTTGTTGTCAGTGACTTTGAACCAGCGCGTGCGTGTCAAAGTGACTTGCCCTAACGACGACTTGCCGATGGTGGCTTCGGTCAATGACTTGTGGAATTCGGCCAACTGGTACGAGCGCGAAGCATTCGACTTGTTTGGCATTGTTTTCGAAGGCCACAACGACTTGCGCCGCATCTTGACCGACTACGGTTTCATCGGCCATCCGTTCCGCAAGGATTTCCCTCTGTCGGGCCATGTCGAAATGCGCTACGACGCCGAGCGTCAACGGGTGATTTACGAGCCGGTCAGCATTGAGCCGCGCGAAATCACGCCCCGCATCATTCGTGAAGAACACTACGGAGGCCTGAACTGATATGGCCGAAATCAAGAATTACACGCTGAACTTCGGTCCCCAGCACCCCGCAGCCCACGGTGTGCTGCGTTTGGTGTTGGAGCTGGACGGTGAAGTGGTGCAACGTGCCGATCCCCACATTGGTTTGCTGCACCGCGCCACCGAAAAGCTGGCTGAGAGCAAAACCTACATTCAGTCCTTGCCCTACATGGACCGGCTCGACTATGTGTCGATGATGTGCAACGAGCATGCGTACTGCTTGGCCATCGAAAAAATGCTGGGCTTGGAAGTGCCCATGCGCGCGCAGTACATCCGCGTGATGTTCTCCGAAATCACCCGCATCCTGAACCACCTCATGTGGCTGGGTTCGCACGGCAACGACTGCGGCAGCTCCACCATCTTGATCTACACCTTCCGTGAACGTGAAGATCTGTTTGACATGTACGAAGCCGTCTCTGGCGCGCGCATGCATGCGGCTTACTTCCGTCCCGGCGGCGTTTACCGCGACTTGCCCGACAGCATGCCGCAGTACAAAGTCAGCAAGGTCAAAAACGCCAAGGCGATTGCCCAACTCAACCAAAACCGCCAAGGTTCGTTGCTTGATTTCATCGATGACTTCACGCAGCGTTTCCCCAAGTGCGTGGACGAGTACGAAACGCTGCTCACCGACAACCGCATTTGGAAACAGCGGACGGTCGGCATTGGCGTCGTGCCTGCTGAGCGTGCTCTGAATCTGGGCATGACTGGCCCCATGTTGCGCGGCTCTGGTATCGCATGGGACTTGCGCAAAAAGCAGCCTTACGACGCTTACGACAAAGTTGAGTTTGATGTGCCAGTCGGCAAGACCGGTGACAGCTATGACCGTTACTTGGTGCGTGTGCAAGAGATGCGCGAATCGAATCGCATCATCCAGCAGTGCGTGTCTTGGTTGCGTGCCAACCCTGGCCCGGTCATCACCGACAACCACAAAGTGGCTCCGCCGGCTCGTGAGGGCATGAAGTCCAACATGGAAGACTTGATTCACCATTTCAAGCTCTTCACCGAAGGCTTCCGTGTGCCCGAAGGCGAGGCTTATGCGGCTGTCGAACACCCCAAAGGTGAGTTCGGCATCTACATGGTCAGCGACGGTGCCAACAAACCTTACCGCTTGAAAATTCGTGCCCCGGGCTTTGCCCATCTGGCCACTCTCGATGAAATGGCCCGTGGCCACATGCTGGCCGATGCGGTCGCCATCATCGGGACGATGGACATCGTTTTTGGAGAGATTGACCGATGATCTCTGAGTCAACCAAAGCACGCTTTGCGCGTGAAGTTGCCAAGTTTCCGGCAGATCAAAAACAGTCGGCCGTGATGGCTTGCCTGTCGATTGTGCAGCAGGAACAAGGCTGGGTCAGCCCCGACAGTGAGCAGGTCGTGGCCGAGGTGCTGGGCATGCCGGTGATGGCGGTGCACGAAGTCACCACCTTCTACAACATGTACAACCAAAAGCCGGTGGGCAAGTTCAAGCTGAACGTCTGCACCAACTTGCCTTGCCAATTGCGTGGTGGTCAACAAGCGATGGCGCACCTGGAACGCAAATTGGGTGTGCATGCCGGTGAAACCACGGCCGATGGCCTGTTCACTTTGCAGCCCAGCGAGTGCCAAGGGGCTTGCGCTGATGCGCCGGTGCTCTTGGTCAACGACCGACACATGTGCAGCTTCATGAGCCATGACAAGCTGGACCAACTCGTCGACAGCCTGAAGAAAGCCGAGGCCGCTTGATGAAAGTCGAACAAATTCTGAGTCAGTTCCAGGCCACTGGCGTGGAAACATGCTTCCACGACCGCCACATCAACCCGCAAATTTATGCTGGCTTGAATGGTCGCAATTGGGGCCTGAAGGACTACGAGTCTCGGGGTGGTTATGCTGCCCTGCGCAAAATTTTGGGCAAAGACGGCGGCGAAGGTTTGACGCAAGACCAAGTCATTGCCACCGTCAAAGAGTCGGGCTTGCGTGGCCGCGGCGGCGCTGGTTTCCCAACGGGTCTGAAGTGGAGCTTCATGCCCCGCCAGTTCCCGGGTCAAAAGTACCTCGTTTGCAACTCGGACGAAGGTGAACCCGGTACTTGCAAAGACCGCGACATCATGGAGTACAACCCGCACACTGTGATCGAGGGCATGATCATTGCGGCCTATGCCATGGGCATCAGCGTGGGTTACAACTACATCCACGGTGAAATCTTCCACACCTATGAGCGCTTTGAAGCGGCTTTGGAAGAAGCCCGTGCAGCTGGCTATCTCGGCAACAACATTTTGGGCAGCACCTTCAGCTTCCAGTTGCACGCCTCGCACGGTTTTGGCGCTTACATCTGCGGCGAAGAAACCGCCTTGCTCGAATCTCTGGAAGGCAAAAAAGGCCAACCCCGCTTCAAGCCGCCATTCCCAGCCAGCTTTGGCCTGTATGGCAAGCCCACCACCATCAACAACACCGAAACCTTTGCCGCAGTGCCTTGGATCATTCGCAATGGCGGTCAGGCTTACCTCGAGTGTGGCAAGCCCAACAACGGTGGCACCAAGATTTTCTCGGTCAGCGGTGATGTGGAGCGCCCAGGCAACTACGAAGTGCCGATGGGTACGCCCTTTGCCAAGTTGCTCGAATTGGCTGGTGGCGTTCGCGGCGGTCGCAAGCTCAAGGCCGTGATTCCTGGTGGTTCGTCTTCGCCAGTGATTCCGGCTGACTTGATGATGACATTGACCATGGACTACGACAGCATCGCCAAAGAGGGCGGTTCGATGTTGGGTTCAGGCGCCGTGATCGTGATGGACGAGACACGTTGCATGGTCAAGGCGCTAGCGCGACTGTCTTACTTTTACTCTCACGAATCGTGCGGCCAATGCACGCCTTGCCGCGAGGGTACAGGCTGGTTGTGGCGCATGGTCGATCGCATCGAAAACGGCCAAGGCCGTGCGAGTGACTTGGACATGCTGGACAGCGTGGCTGGCAACATCATGGGCCGCACCATTTGCGCCTTGGGTGATGCAGCGGCCATGCCGGTGCGCGGCATGCTCAAACATTTCCGTCACGAATTTGTACACCACATTGAGCACAAGACCTGCATGGTCGGTGCCGATGTGTCAACGGTGAAGACCCATGGTTGAAATAGAACTCGACGGTCAGAAAGTGGAAGTTGCCGAAGGCAGCATGGTGATGCATGCGGCTGAAAAAGCGGGCACCTACATTCCTCATTTCTGCTATCACAAGAAACTCTCCATCGCGGCCAATTGCCGCATGTGTCTGGTTGAGGTCGAAAAGGCCCCCAAGCCCATGCCCGCCTGCGCCACCCCAGTGACGCAAGGCATGATCGTGCGCACCACGAGCGACCGCGCCATTGCCGCGCAAAAGTCGGTGATGGAGTTTTTGCTCATCAACCACCCGCTCGATTGCCCCATTTGCGACCAAGGCGGTGAGTGCCAGTTGCAAGACTTGGCTGTGGGTTATGGCGGCACTTCTTCGCGCTACGAAGAAGAAAAGCGTGTGGTGTTCCACAAAGATGTGGGCCCGCT
>JBJOIR010000085.1:0-8028 GCA_046047055.1 Pseudomonadota bacterium
GTGTTGCTGCTGGACGAGCCCTCCAACGACTTGGACGTGGAAACCTTGCGCGCCTTGGAAGATGCGCTGTTGGAGTTTGCCGGCTCGGTCATGGTCATCAGCCACGACCGCTGGTTCTTGGACCGCATTGCCACCCACATCTTGGCCGCCGAAGGCGACAGCCAGTGGGTGTTCTTTGATGGCAACTACCAAGAATACGAAGCCGACAAGAAAAAGCGTCTGGGCGAAGAGGGTGCCAAACCCAAGCGCGTGCGCTTCAAGGCTTTGAAGTAATTCAACGTCGAATGCAAGAAAAACGGGCCCTCAAGGGCCCGTTTTTCTTGGTTCGCTCACGCCTGTTTTTGTTGGGCGTCAGCTGGGCAGTTTGGCGCGGGCTTTCTCGGCCCACAGTTGCAGGCTGTCCAGCAAGTCTCTTTGGCTGAATGAACAGCTTTCTTCGCTGAACAGAGCACTGGCCTCGATGCGGTCGAGCAGGTTGCCGAGCACCTCGCCAAACTTTTCGGGCAAGGCCAGTTGGGGGGCGCTGTTGCGCCACAAGGCAATCATGTCGCTTTGAGGCAAGGCCCCTTGGCGGCAGACCGCCAGTGCATCGGTCATGCGGGTCAGGGTGTCATGGGCGGTGCTCATGCTGGGTGTCTCCTGCAAATTTCGGTGGCCGTATTGGGTGTGTTGGAGGCATTTTCGCGGCGACAATCATGCCCCATGAAAGCCAAACCTCTCAAACCCATGCGTCTGGAAGACATTTTGTACAGCCAGGGCTTTGGCACGCGCCGCGTTTGTGCGGGTCTGGTGCAGCAAGGCCATGTGCAAGTGCACGGTGAAACCGTGACCGATGCGGGTGAATTTTTTGAATTGCAAGACCTGCAGTTCACCGTGCAAGGCACCGTCTGGCCTTTCAAGGAACACGCCTATGTGCTGCTGCACAAGCCCACCGGCACCGAGTGCTCGCAAAAGCCATCGACTTGGCCGAGCATTTACACCTTGCTGCCAGCGCCTTTGCGCCAGCGTCCACAAAAAGCTGCGGTGCAAGGCGTGCAAGCGGTGGGCCGACTTGACCAAGACACCACCGGCTTGTTGTTGTTGACCGATGACGGTCAATTCATTCACAAAATGAGCTCGCCCAAACATCACGTGCCCAAGGTCTACGAGGTGACCACCAAGCACCCCATCACGCCCGAGATGGTGAACAAATTGTTGTCGGGGGTGGTGTTGGACGATGACCCCAAGCCCGTCAAAGCGGCCGCCTGCGAGGCCGTGGCCGAATGCCATTTGAGGCTCACCCTCACCGAGGGAAAGTACCACCAAGTCAAGCGCATGCTGGCCGCGGTGGGCAACCGCGTGGAAGGTTTGCACCGCTCTCAAATCGGCGGGCTGACCCTGGCCGATCTGGCCCCTGGCCAGTGGCGCTGGCTGACCGAGACCGATCTGGCATTGCTCAAGTCTTAACTTCAGCCAAGGGAAGTTCAGCCAAGGGCGGCGTAAAACGTTTGCAGCGCCTGCGCTACTGCTTCAGGCTGATCTCGGTGCGGTGAATGCCCACAACTCGGCAGTTTGAGCAGTTGGGCGTGCGGCACAGCCTGGGCGATGTCATCGATTTGGGCCATCGTGCCGTAGGGATCGTCTTCGCCCTGAATAGCCAACAAGGACGCCGAAAGGGTGGCCAACTCGGCACGAATGTCGAATGCGCGAAAGGCCTCGCTCAGCCAAACCTCGTTCCATTGCCAAAAGGCACCGTCCACATCGGCATGAAATGGCGCCAATCGCTGGCGCAGTGGCCCGTTTTCATAGGCCTCACGCGCCGCCGTGATGGCTTGAAGAGAAATGTCTTCCACCATCACATGAGGGGCCATGACCACACAGCCTGCCACCTCAAAACGACTGGCATGCAGCAGCGCGATGGTGCCGCCGTCTGAGTGTCCCAATAAAACAGGCCGCTGGATGTTCAGTGCGTGCAGCAGGGCAGGCAAGACGTCCAGCGCTTCGCGGTGCATGTAGTCGGGGAGCCATCGACCTTGGCGCTGTCCGTTCACCTCGCACGAGGGGCCGCGCACATCGGGCACGGGGTCAGATTGGCCGTAGCCTTGTCGCGAATAGAGCCACCCCGAACAGCCCAGTTGTGCACAGAGCTGTGCCGGCCAATCGCGCCACATGCGAACGCTGCCCAGGCCTTCATGCAAGAACACCAAGTCGGGCTTGTTTTGGGCTTGTGGGTTGGCCAAGTGCAAAACTTCCAACTGCTGCCCGAGCACGCTGATTTTTGTGGGTGAATTGATCTTCATCTGAGTTCCAGAGGGGGCGAGGCGTTTACACTGTGTTCCGATTTTGAAAGCAATTTGTGGTTTTTTCTTCTCATTTCCGCCGATTTGTTGTTTTTGGCATGTTGCTTGTGCTGGGACAAGTGGCCCTGGCCCAAACACCTGCGCCCGTTTTTGTCTTGAACTCACTCGATGGCAATGTCAGTGTGATCGATCCGGCCACATGGACTGAGAAGAAACGCATTCCGACGGGCAAAGAGCCGCACCACTTGTACTTAACGCCAGATGAAAAATCCGTCATCGTGGCCAATGCGCTGAGCGATTCCCTCACCTTTATCGACCCTCGCACAGCAGAGGTGCAACGCACGGTGACCGGTATTCTCGACCCCTACCATTTGCGCTTTTCTCCCGACATGAAATGGTTTGTGACAGCGGCCAACCGCCTCGATCACATCGACATTTACCGTTGGGACGGCAAAAACCCCACGCTGGTCAAACGCATCGTGACGGGCAAGACCCCAAGCCACCTTTGGATCGACAGCAAAAGCACCACGATCTGGTCCACCATGCAGGACAGCGACGAGTTGGTCACCATCGACTTGGCCACACAAACCCTGAAAAGCCGCGTGCCCACCGGCCCCATGCCCGCTGACCTTTTTGTCACGCCCGATGACAAAACCCTTTTGATTGGCTTGACCGGTGGTGATGGTGTCGAGGTGTACGACGTCAGCAAAGGCACGCCGCGCAAAGTCAAAACCATCCCCACTGGCAAAGGGGCCCATGCCTTCCGTGCGATGGGTGACCGCAAACATGTTTTTGTCAGCAACCGGGTGGCCAACAGCATCAGCCAAATCGACTACACCAAACTGGAAGTGGTGGCCGCGTTGCCAGGCCCTTCGGGCCCCGATTGCATGGAAGTGAGCAAAGACGGCAAGACCCTGATGGTGGCCTCGCGGTGGGCCAAAAAGCTCAGCGTGATCGACATCCCCACACGCAAAGTGGTGCGCCAAGTGAATGTCGGCAAGTCGCCGCACGGCGTGTGGACTCTGGACCATGCGGGCCGCTACTGACCGCCTGTGTTCTGGTTTTTTGGCCTTGGTGGCCATGGCGGCCGTGGCGATGCCCGCGTGGGGGCAAGCACCTGCAGCGCAAATCTCAGCACCCCTTGCAGCAGAAACTACAACGCCAGCCGTAGCCCCTGCCGCATGCACACGACCCGTTTACCTCACCTTTGACACCGGGCACATGGCGGTGGCGCCGCTGATTGCCGAAGTGTTGCAGCGTCAAAAAGTGCGCGTGACATTTTTTGCGGCGCAAGAAAAAACACAGCAAGGCGATGGCTCCTTGGGACAGCACTGGGCGCCTTGGTGGAAAGCCCGGGCTGCCGAAGGCCATGCCTTTGCCTCACACACCTGGGACCATGCTTATTGGCGCGCCGATGTTGTTGAGGGCGGTGAAACCCGTTTTCGCATTCGCCCCAGCGCCGGCGCTCAGGCGGGACAAAACTTGTTGTGGAGCCCTCAAACTTATTGTGACAATTTGCGCCAAGCCGCCACACGATTGCAGGCCTTAACCGGCCAGGCGCCCTTACCCTTGTTTCGTGCCCCGGGGGGCAAAACATCGCCGCGCTTGTTGGCAGCGGCCAAACAGTGCGGCTTTGAGCATGTGGCTTGGGCCGATGCTGGTTTTTTGGGCGACGAGTTGCCCAGCGACCGTTACCCCAACGCACAGTTGTTGCAAAAAGCCTTGCGCAACATTCGGCAAGGGGACATTTTGATGGCCCATTTGGGCATCTGGTCGCGACAAGACCCTTGGGCCCCTGCGGTGTTGGAGCCCTTGATCGAGGGACTCAAAGCGCGTGGTCTGTGTTTTGCCACTTTGCGAGAACACCCTGCGTACCGTGAGTGGACTCAGAAGCGGCCACTCAAGCTGGCAGTCGATCCACGATAATGCGCCCATGGACGCATGGCTTGACGGATTTTCTTGGTTGCAACAAGCACTTTTTGAAGCGGTGGTGCAACCCATTGCCTTTGCCGCTGGGCAAGGGCATTTGCTAGAAAAAGCCTACGAAGGCACGGGTTGGCTCGTGGTGGGCTTGCTACAAATTGCAGTCATGCTGACGGTGATTGGGCCACTGCAACGCCTGTGGCCCGCTGAGTCTCAAACCGACACCCAAGCCATTCGGGTGGATGTGCTGTACACCTTGATACACCGGCTGGGCTTGTTCAAGCTGGGCATGTTTTTCACCTTCGACTACGTCTTTGAGCAAGGCTGGGGCGCACTGCGCAGCATGGGTTGGCCCACCTTTCATTTGGATGCGCTGTGGCCCGGCGTGACCGATGTTGCGCTGGTCAGCTTTGTGATTTATTTGGTGGTGTTTGACTTTGTGAATTATTGGATTCACCGCGCACAACACCAGTCGCATGCATGGTGGGCATTGCACGGTTTGCACCACTCGCAGCGAAACATGAGCATGTGGACCGACAACCGCAACCACTTGCTGGACGACATCTTGACCAGTTTGATTTTGTCCTTGGTGGCCGTGGTCATCGGCGTCGGGCCTGGCCAATTTGTGGCCTTGGTGGCCATCAGCCAGTTGAGTGAAAATTTTCAGCATGCGAATGTGCGCATGTGGTTTGGTCGCTGTGGCGAGCGCTTGTGGGTCAGCCCACGCTTTCACCGTCGGCACCACAACATTGGCATCGGCCACGAGTTTCAACGCTCAGGCCGTGCGGTGTTGGGGGGCTGCAACTTTGGTGTGTTGCTGCCGTGGTGGGACATGCTGTTTGGCACGGCAGATTTTCAAGTCAAGTTTGAGCCGACTGGTGTGCGCGATCAAGTCGAAGGGGGCCGCGATTACGGCCGGGGCTATTGGGCCCAACAGTGGCGTGGCGTGCTGCGCTTGGTGGGCAAGGCCTGATGCGTCATCTACAGCGCACATGGCCATGAATTGGAGCGGCACGGCCCCATGAAACTCTTGATCGATTCTTTCTGGCGAGCCGCCATGTATTGCCTGTACCCCCGGGTGATTGGCTTGTCGGTGTTGCCCTTGCTGCTGATCGTGGCGTTGTCTTGGCTGCTGGGCTACTGGTTTTGGGACGCGGCGGTGGCCGGCGTTCGCGCATGGTTGGATGCGTCCAGTTGGCTCACGGTGGTTTGGCGCTGGCTCGAGGACATTGGCCTGCCTGACCTGAAGACAGTGGTCGCTCCCTTGGTGGTTATTTTTTCCATCACGCCTTTGGTGGTGGTGGCCTCGCTGTTGGCGGTGGCCTTGCTCATGACGCCGTCGCTGGCCCGGTTGGTGGCCGATCGCCGTTTTGTCGGGCTGCAGCGCAAAAAAGGCAGCTCTTGGCTGTATGGGGTGTTGTGGACCTTGTTGTCTTTGTTGCTGGCGCTCGGTGCGTTGGTGCTGACGCTGCCTCTGTGGCTGGTGCCGCCATTGGCCATGCTGCTGCCCGCACTCATCTGGGGTTGGTTGACCTACCGTGTCATGGTGGTCGATGTGCTGGCCGAATTTGCCAGCGCAGAAGAGCGACGAACTTTGATGGCACGCCACCGCTCGGGCTTTCTCAGCATGGGCGTCATCACCGGGCTGATGGGCGCGGCGCCCAGTTTGGTGTGGGCGTCAGGGGCTTTGTTTGCGGCCGCGTTTGTGATTTTGGTGCCACTGGCCATTTGGATTTACACCTTGGTGTTTGCCTTCTCATCGTTGTGGTTCGCCCACTACGCCTTGGCCGCGCTGCAAGCTTTGCGTCTTGAACCGCTGATGAGTACACCCACCACCACGCCACCCCCTGCGGGCAACGTGGTGCCTGCTTCACCCCATGCGCAGGCCCGTTTCGGCACAGAACCATTCAACTCACCGGATGACATCAACGATGTCGAGCCGCGTCCCAGTCGCTAATACTTCACAGAAAGCACGAGCCATGACCCCCACCTTTGGTCTGATCATCATTGGCGACGAAATCATGTCCGGCAAAAGGGCCGACAAGCACATGCCCAAAGTCATCGAGGTGATGTCGGCGCGGGGCTTGAGTTTGGCTTGGTCAGAGTACGTCGGAGACTCGCCGGACCGCATCACCCGCACCTTGAAGCGCGCCTTCGAGTCGGCCGACGTGGTGTTCAGTTGTGGCGGCATTGGTGCCACGCCCGACGACCACACCCGCCAATGCGCTGCGCAGGCCTTGGGCGTGCCCTTGCAGTTGCACCCCGAAGCCAAACGGCTGATTCAAGAGCGCATGCAAGACACGGCAAAAGAGCAGGGCGTGGCCTACGAACCTGAGCGCGCTGACAACGTGCACCGACTGAACATGGGCGTGTTTCCAGCAGGCGCTAGCATCATTCGCAATCCGTACAACAAAATCCCGGGCTTCAGCTGCAAGGGCTCGGGGGGCGGGGCGGTTCACTTTGTGCCCGGTTTTCCTGTCATGGCCTGGCCCATGATCGAGTCGGTACTCGATACGCAATACAGCAGCCACTTCCGCCATGACGCGCACCTCGAAAAATCGGTCATTGTTTTGGGCGCCATGGAAGCCACGTTGACGCCCTTGATGGAGGCCATTGAAGCCGCGCATGCGGGCATCAAAGTGTTTAGCCTGCCCAGTGTGGACCACCCTCAATGGGGGCGTCACATTGAGCTGGGCGTGAAGGGCGATCCGAAAGCCGCTGAGTTGGCTTATGCAGATCTGCGCTTCGGCCTCAATGCCTTCAATCTGGAATATGGCCCCGAAATGGTGCGTTAACAGTTATTGCACTTTAATGGTGCATAATTGCACAATTAAAGTGCAAGAGCCCAAGGTGGCGTCCAGACAGAGCCGCCTTCGAAAACCGCAAATTCGACGCCCCCAGGGGCGGGTTGCTCTGACGACCTCGGCCTTGCATTTTTTGTGTGTCTCTGGCGCTTTTGTCGGTCTGGCTCAGGGCACAATTATGGGTTGCGCAGGCAAGGCGATCTGGG
Source organism: Pseudomonadota bacterium (assembly GCA_046047055.1). Taxonomy (GTDB): domain Bacteria; phylum Pseudomonadota; class Gammaproteobacteria; order Burkholderiales; family Burkholderiaceae_C; genus Limnohabitans_A. Next base: position 7,213 of record JBJOIR010000085.1, read on the forward strand.
CCAAGTTGGCACAGAAACTGCATGACCTGAGTATCAGTTTTTCAACCCCGTTCCATTCAGGAGAATTTGATGGCCAAGACCGTCGCAGACGTGATGAAGATGGTGAAAGAGAACGAAGTCAAGTTCGTTGACTTCCGTTTCACCGATACCCGTGGCAAATGGCAGCACATCACTGCGCCCGTGTCGCAGTTCAGCGAAAGCAAGTTCGAAGAAGGCCAAGCCTTTGACGGTTCTTCCATCGCAGGCTGGAAAGGCATTGAAGCTTCGGACATGTTGTTGATCCCCGATCCCAACAGCGCCTTGATCGACCCTTTCTTCGAAGAAGTCACACTGGTCTTGATCTGCGATGTTATCGAGCCCACAGACGGCAAGGCCTACGAGCGCGATCCACGCTCCATTGCCAAGCGCGCTGAGACATACCTCAAGCAATCCGGTTTGGGCGACACCGCCTATTTCGGTCCTGAGCCAGAGTTTTTCTTGTTTGATGACGTGCGCTGGAGCACCGAACCCAACAACACTTTCTACGCCATCGACGAAGCTGAAGCCCCATGGAACAGCGGCACCAAGATGGACAACGGCAACAGCGGCCACCGTAACCGCGTCAAGGGCGGCTACTTCCCTGTGCCTCCCGTCGACAGCACACACGACATGCGCAGCGAGATGTCCCTGATCCTCGAATCGGTGGGCATCCCCGTTGAAGTGCACCACCACGAAGTGGCTGGCGCAGGTCAGTGCGAAATCGGCACCAAGTTCTCGACTTTGGTGGAGCGCGCTGACTGGACATTGCTGCAAAAGTATGTGATCCACAACGTGGCC
>JBJOIR010000086.1:0-7404 GCA_046047055.1 Pseudomonadota bacterium
ACCAAAGGTGGCGTGTTCACCGATGCATGGATCGACGCTTACATCGACTTGAAGATGCAAGAAGTCAACCGCAGCCGCGTTGAAGTGTCGCCTGTCGAATACGACATGTACTACTCGCTGTAAGCGACATGACGTTGTTGCACAGCTTCGTGCAATACAAACGAAGGACGGCTTTGGCCGTCCTTTTTTTTGCAATGCCGTGACCCCATGAGTTCCCCCATCTCTCGATTTCAAGCCCTCGATTTGCTGGCTACGCCCGTGGCGGTGCTGCAGGGCGATGGCTTGGTGCGCTTTGTCAATGCGGCTTTGGAAGATGCTTTGGGCATGTCTCGCCGTACGTTGTCCGGCACCCGTTTGTCTGACTATTTTTTAGACCCACAGCCTCTGGTGGCCGCCTTGGTGGGGGCGCAATCCAACGAGTTTGCGGCCCTGCGCTACGAGGCCCTAATGCGCCGCTTGCACCACGAAGACCCCTTGCCGGTGCATGTGATCGTGGCCCCGTCAGATCAGGCCCATGAAGTGATTGTGGAGTTGTTGCCTGTAGAACAGCAAACCCGCCAAGAGCGCGAAGAGCGATTGTTGGACCAAGCTCAGGCGAACAAAGAGCTGATTCGAAACCTGGCGCACGAAATTAAAAACCCCTTGGGCGGTATTCGGGGATCGGCGCAGTTGCTCGAGATGGAGCTCGATAACAAAGAGTTGACCGAATACACGCAAGTCATCATTCATGAGGCTGACCGCCTGCAAACTTTGGTGGACCGCTTGTTGGCGCCTCACCGCAGGCCCCATGTGGTGAGCGATGTGAACATCCACGAAGTGTGTGAGCGGGTCCGCACTTTGATCTTGGCCGAGTTTCCGCGTGGCCTCAAAGTGGTGCGGGACTACGACATCTCGATTCCTGAGTTTCGCGGTGACCGCGAACAACTCATCCAAGCGGTGCTCAATATTGCGCACAACGCAGCGCAAGCGTTGCACGAACGCATTGCGCAAGGCGATGCACAAATTGCCTTGAAGAGCCGAATTTTGCGGCAAGTCACGTTTGGCAAGCAGCGTTATCGGTTGGCATTGGAATTGCATGTCATCGACAACGGGCCTGGTGTTCCAGACTCGATCAAGGACCGAATTTTCTTCCCGTTGATATCGGGACGCGAAGGCGGCTCGGGGCTGGGGCTGACATTGGCACAAACCTTTGTGCAACAACACCACGGCATGATCGAATGTGACAGCGAGCCCGGTCGTACGGATTTCAAAATTTTGATTCCGTTGCCATGAGTCCCACAGAAAGTGCCACGTTGATGAAGCCGATCTGGATCGTAGACGATGACCAATCCATTCGCTTCGTGCTTGAAAAAGCACTGTTGCGTGAAGGCTTGCCCACCCGCAGCTTTACCAACCCGCGCGAGGTGCTCAAAGCCTTGGACAGCGTGGGCGATGGCGAGATGCCTCAAGTATTGGTCAGCGACATCCGCATGCCAGGGGGCTCTGGACTCGACTTGTTGGCCACCATCAAGCAACGCATGCCGGGTTTGCCGGTCATCATCATGACCGCGTTTTCTGATTTGGACAGCGCGGTCTCCGCCTTCTCCAGTGGCGCTTTTGAATACCTGCCCAAACCTTTTGACTTGCCCAAAGCGGTCGAGTTGATTCGGCGCGCCGTAGGCGAAAGTCAGCGCGAAGAGGTGGCCGAAGAAAAGCTCACCGAAGCCCCTGAGATGTTGGGCCAAGCCCCAGCCATGCAAGATGTGTTTCGTGGCATTGGCCGTCTGGCGCAAAGCCATGTCACGGTGCTCATCACTGGTGAGTCGGGGTCGGGCAAAGAGCTGGTGGCGCATGCGCTGCACAAGCACTCGCCGCGTGCGAGTCAGCCGTTTGTTGCCATCAACACCGCTGCCATTCCCAAAGATTTGCTCGAAAGCGAACTCTTTGGCCATGAGCGTGGCGCCTTCACCGGCGCACAAGCGTCACGCCGTGGACGCTTTGAGCAGGCCGATGGCGGCACTTTGTTTTTGGACGAAATTGGCGACATGCCTTTTGATCTGCAAACCCGCTTGTTGCGCGTTTTGTCAGATGGCCATTTTTACCGCGTGGGCGGGCACAGTGCCGTCAAGGCCAATGTGCGTGTGATTGCCGCCACGCACCAAGACTTAGAGCAGCGGGTGAAAGAAGGCATCTTCCGTGAAGACTTGTACCACCGCCTGAATGTCATTCGCTTGCGCTTGCCCGCATTGCGCGAACGGCGCGAAGACGTCCCTGTTTTGGCACGCTACTTTTTGCAGCGCAGTGCACAACAATTGGGCGTCGAACCCAAACGCATCTCCGATGCAGCGCTCGAGCAATTGAGCAACTTCCAGTTTCCGGGCAACGTCCGTCAGCTCGAAAACATTTGTCACTGGTTGACCGTGATGGCGCCCGCGCAGGTCATCGACATCAAAGATTTGCCGCCCGAAGTCCAAGAAGGCCCAAACCTAGTTTCGGCATCTGCACCTGTTGCTGTCTTGGCTTCAGGCGCAGCGGTTTCTGCGCCTGAATTGGCAACCGCCATGGAGGGGGTTACGCCTGCTGTTGCGACCGGAGTGAGCGGTGGCATGGGCATCAGCGCATCGAGTTGGGAGCCTGGCCTAGAGCAAGAAGCGCTGGCCTTGTTGAACACCGGGCGCACCGATGTGTGGGATGTGTTGACGCGCCGCTTTGAAACCAGCTTGATTCAAGCCGCTTTGGCCACCACGCGTGGCCGTCGCATTGAGGCCGCCCAAAAGCTGGGCATTGGCCGCAACACCATCACCCGAAAAATTCAAGAGCTGGGCATCGACGACTGAGGGTTGAGTGCCCGAGGCGTCAGTTTTTGCGCGCCACCCAGTAAGAGGCACCTTCTGGGCCGTACTGCTCGGCGTGAGGTTCACCGTTCGCCAAGCTGAATTCATCACCTGGGGTCAGGTAGCGCTTTTGGGGCGTGCCATCGGCTCCAGTGCAACTCAGCCACAACTGACCCGCTGTCACTCGCGCTTTGACCGCGAACGGGTGGGTGTGGGTTTCTACAACGGTGTTGGGCTCCCAAGTTCTTTCCAACACTTCGTCAAAACCTTCGGCGAGGGCTTGCTGTTTGAATGTTTCAAAATTCATTTTGGGAACCTCATTGAAAACGCCATAAGGCGGTTCTGCGGACCATGGAATTGGCAGTGAGAACGACAACGGCTGATCGGTGAACGGGTGCACAAACGACAACGACTGCGCGTGCAACATCAAGCGAGGGCTGAGCGCCCGAACGGGAGCTGGAGCATACAAGGCATCGCCCAAGATGGGGTGTCCCACACTTTGCAGGTGCACACGCAGTTGGTGCGTGCGGCCGGTGACCGGCTCCAACTCGATCAAAGTAGCCGATTCGCTGGTTTGCAGTGCGCGCCAGCGGCTGCGGCTGGGTTTGCCATCGGCGTGCACGATGTGAAGCGGTCGCCTTTCCCAGTCCAACAAAATGGGGCCGTCAATGGTGCGCCAGCCTTCTGCGTCGGCAGGCACCGCTTGCTGGCGAGGCTCAATTTGGCCTGTCACCACGGCCACATAGCGCTTGTGCACTTGGCGGGTCTCAAACAATCGGCTCATGCGGCGCTGAGCCTCAATGCCACGTGCCATGACCACCAGGCCTGAGGTGTCTTGGTCTAAGCGGTGCACCACCAATGCTTCGGGATACACGGCCTGCACGCGGCTGGCCAAGCAATCTTGTTTGTCTGCGCCCCGCCCGGGCACGGACAGCAAGCCACTGGGTTTTTCCAGTACCAGCAGTTGATCGTCTTCGTGAATCGGTGTCATGCAACGCAAATTGGAAAAGGGCTTCAGCCCAACGACGCTGCGGGTTGGTTCAGCACCACCGGGGTCAGGGGGCGTGCCACGCAGGGCAAGACCAGTCCTTCGGCTTTTTCTTCTGCAGACAGGCCAGGCCACTCCACGGTGTAGCGCACTTCGCCACTCACCAAGGTGCACATGCAGGTGCGGCAAGTGCCGTTGCGACACGAGCTGGGTAACTGCACGCGGCCCAACTCGGCGGCTTCGAGCAAGGTCAAGTCACCTTCAACATCGAACTGCACATCAGCGGGTAGAACCCGCGCTGTGAAAATCTGGAAGTGCTCTGGCATCTGCAAAAAGCGTTTATTTGTCTTTGACTTTGCCACGAGGCGCCACAAAAGTGGACGGCGCCGTTGGACGATCAGAGGTGAACGTCTTGGGTGGAGCGGTGTCTTTTTTTGGCTTTTTGGCCATTTTGTTGCTGCGTTGTTCGCCTTTGGCCATGGTATTTCCTAGGGTTGCATCCCGACTTGGGAATGCACCGATGTTAAAGCACAAAGCCGCAGATTCTGCGGCTTTGTAGAGGGCATCTGGGCTTCACCCGAGCCCCAGAAGTCACTGAAAAGATTACTTCACTTCGGTGACGAACTGTTCACGCGGACGGCGCACCTTTTTCAGGTTAACCAACCAGTCGCCTTCTTGGGCGCGGTAGCCCAAGGGCACAATCACGACGCTGCGTAAACCGCGAGCGCCGAGACCCAAGATCTCGTCAACAGCCTTGGGGTCAAAACCTTCCATCGGCGTGGCATCGACCGCTTCAAATGCCGCAGCAATCAAGGCAGCACCCAGCCCAATGTAGGCCTGACGCGCGGCATGCTCAAAATTCACTTGCGCTTCGCGCGCAGGGTAGGTTTTGAGCAACATTTGGCGGTAGTTTTCCCAGCCTTCGTTGGTGCCGCCGCGTTGGGCATTGGTCAAGTCAAACATCATGTTGATGCGGTCGGCGGTGTAGTTGTCCCAAGCGGCAAAGACCAACAAGTGAGAGCCATCGGTGATTTGGCCTTGGCCCCAAGCTTTGGGCTTGATTTGCTCTCGCACAGCCGGGTTGGTCACCACCAACACTTCAAACGGTTGCAGACCGCTGGAGGTTGGGGCCAAGCGGGCCGCCTCGACGATGCGCTCCACTTTGTCCTGAGGCACCACTTGGGTCGGATCCATTTTTTTGCAGGCGTAACGCCATTCGAGTTTGTTCAGCAAGTCAGACATGTGGTTTCCAGAGAGTGTTGAATGAGAGAGAAAAAAACGGTTCTAAGAACGCTGATTGTGTCTGATTGTTTTGGCGTTGTCTGTCTGACAGGCAACACACACATCAGACCCCAAGCGCTTGCCAAGTGGCTGGGGCTAAACCCTCCAAGTGGTAGGGGCCGACGGCAGCTCGAATCAGACGCAATGTGGGCAAACCCACTGCGGCAGTCATGCGACGCACCTGGCGATTGCGACCTTCTCGAATGGTGAGTTCCAGCCACGAGGTGGGAATGTTTTGGCGCTCGCGAATGGGTGGATTTCGGGGCCACAAATTTTCGGGCTCTGGCATGGCGCGGGCCCGTGCCGGTAGCGTGGGACCATCGTTCAAGGTCACGCCTTTGCTCAGTGCATTCAGCGCTTTGTCATCCACCATGCCTTCGACTTGGACCCAATAAGTTTTCTCCATTTTGAAACGGGGGTCTGCGATGCGGGCTTGCAAAACGCCATCGTCCGTCAACAACAAAAGCCCCTCGCTGTCAGCGTCCAGACGCCCCGCGACATACACTCCGGGCAGGTCGATGTGGTCTTTGAGGCCCCGCCAACGACCCTCGGGGGTGAACTGACTGAGCACCCCATAGGGTTTGTTGAAACGGATCAGCATGAAAAAGGGCTCAACATGGCAAACAAGGCAAAGAGCGTAGCAGGTCTGTGCCGGTGAGCGCGCGGGTGTGGGCGTGGGTGTGGGTGTGGGTGTGGGTGGGTTAGCATCGCCCGCATGAGCACCCAATTTGAATGCCTGAAAAGCGCCGACCTTTACGCTGAAGCCTTTGGCATCACACCGCCTGAAACCATGTTGGGCAAAGAAGTCTGGCCTCGCCAACAAGGGTTTTTTATTTGCAAAACCGACACAACAGACTTGGCATTGATGCAAGGCCAGTTTGGCTTGGTGCCCACTTGGGTGAAATCGGCTTCTGATGCCAAACTGCGTTCCACCAAACTGGCCGTGACCCGCTACGAAACCATGAGCACAGGCACCGCAACGCGAGACACATGGCAAAAAGCGCAACGCTGCATCATTCCAATGCAAGCCTTTTTTGAAGACGATTGGCGCGCCCGCAAGGCCGTGCCGACGCGCATTGCACGAGTGGATGGCAAGCCCATGGGCGTGGCGGGATTGTGGGAGCGGTGGGCCCAAGACGGCGAAGAAATCATCAGCTTCACCTTGCTCACCGTCAACGCCAACAGCCACGCCCTGATGAACCGCTATGGCCAAAACGGCAATGAGAAACGGATGCCTGCCATCTTGAACGAAGGCGCCTATGCCGCTTGGCTTTCGGCACCACTCGACAAAGCCCGTGAGTTCATGCGGGCCTACCCCGCCAATCTGTTGCTGGCCAACCCGGTGCAGAAAAATAAGTCCGCTTGACAGCGCCTGCGGGTCTAGAAGCCTGACCCAGGCTCGCTCAGAAAAACCAACTCTTCAGGTGTGGACGTGCGTTCGAGCTGGGCGTTGCGGTGCGGGTAGCGGCCAAAGCGCTCGATGATGGCTTGGTGGCGCTGCTCGAAGCGCAGGGTGTCTTCCATGCCAGGCTGATTAAACAGGCCCACCGCTTGTTGGTGCACCAAGGCGGATTCGCTGTGCATGTAGGGCATGTAAGCAAAGCTGCGCTGCGTTAAGGGCAGGCTGCGGTCTTGCCCGCTGGCCACCAACTCTTGCGCCAGCGCCAAAGCCAGTGCGTCTTGCGCAAAAGCTTGTGGGGCGCCCCTGTACACATTGCGCGAGAACTGGTCGAGCACCAAGATCTCGGCCAAGCGCCCCTCGGGGGTGGCGCGCCAGGCAAAAAACTCACACCGTGCCGCTGCCTCCAGCGTGTCGCCGAAGCGGGTGCGGATGGCTTCGTCTAAGGCAGGGTCTTTGGCGAAGTGCTGCTTGGGGGTGAGTTCGGTGAACCAGAAGTGGGTGATGTCGGCAGGGCTCATTTGCCCCAACTGTCTTTCAAACCCGTTACACGGTTGAACACTGGATGGGTCCCTGCCACGTGATCAGCCCGGTCCGCCACAAAGTAGCCAAAGCGCTCAAACTGGAACTTCTGGTCCGGCTGCGCTTGGGCCAGTGAGGGTTCCACATACGCATTGACGATCTTCAAGCTGTCCGGGTTGAGCGACTGCAAAAAGTCTTTGCCGCCTGCATCGGGGTGCGCTTCGGCAAACAGGCGGTCGTACAAGCGCACTTCGGCTTGCACGCCATCGGCCACGGCCACCCAGGTGATGGCGGCTTTGGCTTTCACGCTGTCGGCACCGGGCGTGCCGCTCTTGGTGCCGGGGATGACTTTGGCGTGCACCTCGGTCACTTGGCCTGATGCATCGCGTGCGCAGCCGGTG
>JBJOIR010000087.1:0-7090 GCA_046047055.1 Pseudomonadota bacterium
GCCTGAACATGCTGGAAGACATCCAAAAGATGGGTGGCGTGTCCAAAGTGGGCGAGTTCATGAACCAAGTGAAGGACAAAAACTCTGGCGTGAAGCTGATGGGTTTTGGTCACCGTGTTTACAAAAACTACGACCCACGCGCCAAGTTGATGCAAGAAACTTGCGACGAAGTGCTGAAAGAACTGGGCCTCGAAAACGACCCGCTGTTCAAGTTGGCCAAAGAACTCGAAAAAATCGCCTTGGAAGACGAATACTTCGTCAGCCGCAAGCTTTACCCCAACGTGGACTTCTACTCCGGCATCGTGCAGCGCGCCATCGGTATCCCCGTGAACCTGTTCACCGGTATCTTTGCCTTGGCCCGAACCGTCGGCTGGATCGCCCAGTTGAACGAAATGATCAGCGACCCCGAGTACAAAATCGGCCGCCCACGCCAGCTCTTCACTGGCTCACCACGCCGCGACGTGCAGCGTTGATCGGTCTTCAACCGAACTCCAAAGCCCGCCTTGGCGGGCTTTTTTCATGGGCCAAACCATGCCCCCGTTGGGAATGCCGGATGGAGGCCGGCGATGCTTCAATCAAGCTCAACAGGCCTGGCTGTGCCCTGTGAATGCCGGGCCAATTTTCTGGCGCGAAGCGACTGATGAGGCCTGACGGGCACGGGGCACAGCCAGGCCAGTCAGAAAGAAGGCGGCATCTCTTTCAAGCAAGACCCCACAGAGACCTCTTGCCCATCATGACTGGCCGGAATACAGCGCTCTAACCGCATAAAATGGCAAGCTGCACTGAAGGAAGCCCCATGGCACGCACGCTTTACGACAAAATTTGGGACGAACACGTCGTCCACACCGAAGAAGACGGCACCTCCGTCCTGTACATCGACCGCCATCTGGTGCACGAAGTCACCAGCCCACAAGCCTTTGAAGGCTTGCGCCAAGCGGGCCGCAAAGTCTGGCGCGTCAGCTCCATCGTGGCCACCGCCGACCACAACACCCCCACCACCGGTTGGGAATTGGGCTACGACGGCATCACCGACCCGATCAGCAAAGAACAAATCACCACACTGGACTCGAACATCCAAGAATATGGCTCTGCAGCCTTCTTTCCGTTCTTGTCCAAGCGCCAAGGCATCGTGCATGTCATTGGCCCTGAAAACGGCGCCACCCTGCCCGGCATGACGGTGGTCTGCGGTGACTCCCACACCTCCACCCATGGGGCATTTGGCGCGTTGGCCCACGGCATCGGCACCTCGGAAGTCGAGCACGTCATGGCCACGCAAACCCTGTTGGCCAAGAAGGCCAAAAACATGCTGGTCAAGGTCGAAGGCACGCTGGCCAAAGGCCTGACGGGCAAAGACATTGTGTTGGCCATCATCGGCAAAATTGGTACCGCAGGGGGTACCGGCTACACCATCGAGTTCGCAGGCTCGGCCATTCGCAGCTTGAGCATGGAAGGCCGCATGACAGTCTGCAACATGGCCATCGAAGGTGGCGCACGGGCAGGCTTGGTGGCGGTGGACGAGAAAACCATCGACTACGTGAAAGGCCGCTTGCTGTCACCAGGCACCGACTCGAAAACTGGGCAGTTTGTCGGTGGCGCAGAGTGGGACCAAGCCGTGGCCTATTGGAAGTCGTTGCAGTCCGACCCCGGCGCGCACTTTGATGCCGTGGTGGAACTGGACGCCAGCGCCATCGTGCCGCAAGTCACTTGGGGCACTTCGCCCGAAATGGTGTTGGGCATCGACGGCCAGACCCCCGACCCCGACAAAGAAAAAGACGACGTCAAGCGTGACGCGATTGAGCGGGCCTTGACCTACATGGGCCTGCAGCCGGGCAAGGCACTGGCCGACATCAGCATCGACAAAGTCTTCATTGGCTCGTGCACCAATAGCCGCATCGAAGACATGCGCGAAGCTGCCGCCGTGGTCAAGAAGCTCGGTCAGAAAGTGGCCAAGAACGTCAAACTGGCCATGGTCGTCCCGGGTTCGGGCTTGGTCAAAGAACAAGCCGAGCGAGAAGGCCTGCACGAGATCTTCAAGGCCGCAGGCTTTGAGTGGCGCGAACCGGGTTGCTCCATGTGCTTGGCCATGAACGCCGACCGCCTTGAGCCCGGCGAACGCTGCGCCAGCACCAGCAACCGCAACTTCGAAGGCCGCCAAGGCGCTGGAGGCCGCACCCACTTAGTCAGCCCGGCCATGGCCGCCGCAGCTGCTGTGCATGGCCACTTCGTTGACATCCGCAAATTTGCCTGAACGCCGGACACCTCACCATGCAAAAATTCACCCTTCTCAAAGGCTTGGTGGCCCCGATGGACCGCGCCAACGTGGACACCGATGCCATCATTCCCAAACAATTCCTCAAGTCGATCCGCAAAACCGGCTTTGGCCCCAACCTGTTTGACGAGTGGCGTTATCTGGATGTCGGCTTTCCAGGCCAAGACCCGGCCAGCCGCAAGCCCAACCCCGACTTTGTGTTGAACCAGTCGCGGTACCAGGGCGCCAGCATTTTGTTGGCCCGCAAGAACTTTGGCTGTGGCTCTTCACGCGAACACGCACCTTGGGCGATTGACCAATACGGCTTTCGCTGCGTGATCGCGCCCAGCTTTGCCGACATTTTCTTCAACAACTGTTTCAAAAACGGCTTGCTGCCCATCGTGCTGCCCGAAGCCGTGGTGGCGCAACTGTTCGACGAAGTGGCCGCGTTTCCCGGCTACCAGCTCACCGTGGACCTCGAGCGCCAAGTGATCTTGCGTCCGCAAGGCGAAGAGATCCCGTTTGAGGTGCAGGCCTTCCGCAAATACTGCTTGCTCAACGGTTTGGACGACATTGGTTTGACATTGCGTCACGCCGACAAGATCAAGGCCTTTGAAGCCGAACGCTTGGCCACCAAGCCTTGGTTGGCGCACACCGCCATCAACGCCTGAGCTCCCCCAAAAATACTGGAACCCCCATGAAAATCGCAGTCCTCCCCGGTGATGGCATCGGCACCGAAATCGTTGCAGAAGCCGTCAAAGTCCTGAACACCCTCGACCTGAAAATCGAGATGGAAACCGCCTTGGTCGGCGGCGCGGCTTACGACGCCTTTGGCCACCCGTTGCCCGAAGCCACACTGAAGCTGGCCATGGACTCAGACGCCGTGCTGTTTGGCGCGGTGGGCGACTGGAAATACGACAAGCTCGACCGCCCGCTGCGGCCGGAGCAAGCCATCTTGGGCTTGCGCAAAAACATGGGTCTGTTTGCCAACTTCCGCCCCGCCATTTGCTACGAGCAATTGGTGGGCGCCTCTAGCCTGAAGCCCGAGCTGATTTCGGGCTTGGACATCTTGATCATCCGCGAGTTAACGGGCGACATTTACTTCGGCCAACCGCGCGGTCGCCGCGTGGCCACTGACGGCCATTTCCCAGGTGCCGAAGAAGCTTTTGACACCATGCGCTACTCCAAGCCAGAAATCGAGCGCATCGCGCACGTGGCTTTTCAAGCGGCCCGCAAACGCAACAAACGCGTGACCAGCGTCGACAAAGCCAACGTGCTGGAAACCTTCCAGTTCTGGAAAGACGTGGTCACCGAAGTGCATGCCCAATACCCCGATGTGGCGCTGGACCACATGTATGTGGACAACGCCGCCATGCAATTGGTGAAAGAGCCCAAACGCTTTGACGTGGTGGTCACTGGCAACATGTTTGGTGACATCTTGTCGGACGAAGCGTCCATGCTCACTGGCTCCATTGGCATGCTGCCGTCGGCCAGCTTGAACACCAAAAACCAAGGCCTGTACGAACCCAGCCACGGCAGTGCCCCCGACATTGCCGGCAAAGGCGTTGCCAACCCTTTGGCCACCATTTTGAGTGCTGCCATGATGCTGCGCTTCAGCTTGAACCAACCCGAGGCAGCGCTGCGCATCGAAGCCGCGGTGCAAAAAGTGCTGGCTCAGGGCTTCAGAACCGGCGACATCTGGAGCGAGGGCACGACCAAGGTCGGTACCGCGCAAATGGGCGATGCGGTGGTCAAAGCGTTGGCATAAACCAACAACCGGTGCTGTCAGGAAATCTTCAGACAGCATCATTTACAATATTTGCCTATGTGCCACGCCTGCCTGTTCTCTCTGAACTTCGCTTCTGCCTCTACGGCAGTTGCTGGCGTGCGCGCAACTTCCACAAAAACCACGACCATTAAGGGCTGAACAGCCTGGTTCGTCGTGCGCCTCCCCGGCCAGACGAGCCGGGCAAACAGTCTGGTCATCCACTGTTTATAAAAAAGTGAAAAGGCGTTGATATGAGCAAGTTAGTAGGTTTGGTCGGCTGGCGCGGCATGGTCGGCTCGGTGTTGATGGACCGCATGACTCAGGAAAAAGATTTTGACCTGATCGAGCCCTTGTTCTTCTCCACATCGAACGCGGGCGGCAAAGCCCCCTCGATGGCCAAGAACGAAACCACGCTGCAAGACGCTTTCGACCTCGAGCAACTCAAACGCTGCGAAATCATCATCACTGCCCAAGGTGGCGACTACACCTCAGCCGTTTTTCCTAAGCTGCGCGCTGCGGGCTGGAACGGCCACTGGATCGACGCCGCATCGACCTTGCGCATGGAAAAAGATGCCGTAATCATTCTCGATCCGGTCAACATGCCGGTCATCAAAAACGCGCTGGCCCATGGCGGCAAAAACTGGGTGGGTGGCAACTGCACCGTCTCGTGCATGTTGATGGGTGTAGGCGCCCTGTATAAGGCCGGTTTGGTGGAGTGGATGAGCACCCAAACCTACCAAGCAGCATCGGGTGGCGGCGCGCAGCACATGCGCGAACTGTTGACCCAATTTGGTACTCTGAACGCCGAAGTCAAAGCGCTGTTGGACGACCCCAAGAGCGCTATCCTTGAAATTGACCGCAAGGTGATTGCCAAGCAACGTGCCCTGACTGCGGCCGAGACCGCCAACTTTGGTGCCCCATTGGGGGGCTCGTTGATCCCTTGGATCGACAAAGACCTGGGCAACGGCATGTCCAAAGAAGAGTGGAAAGGCATGGCCGAAACCAACAAGATTTTGGGCATGGGAGAAGGCTTCAATTCGGCCGCCATCCCGGTGGACGGCTTCTGCGTGCGCATCGGCGCCATGCGTTGCCACAGCCAAGCGCTGACCTTCAAGCTGAAAAAAGACGTGCCCGTGGCCGATATCGAAGCCATGATCGCCGCCGACAACGCATGGGTCAAAGTGGTGCCCAACACCCGTGAAGCCACCCTGAAAGACCTGACCCCTGTGGCCGTGACCGGCACCATGACCATTCCGGTTGGTCGTGTGCGCAAGTTGGCGATGGGCCCTGAATATGTCGGCGCGTTCACCATTGGCGACCAACTGCTGTGGGGCGCGGCTGAACCCCTGCGCCGCATGTTGCGCATCTTGCTCGACGCTTGATGCTTTGCCGCGCATGAGCCGTCTGCACCCCGGCACGCCCCATCACCGCTTCAGGTCATGGGCTGTGGCGTCGGTGCTGGCGTGCAACAGCTGGTGGGCGCAGGCGGTGTCGCTGGGGCCGGTTTCGGTCTCCTCTGCCATCGGCCAACCGCTGCGGGCGTCCATCGCCATCACGCAATTCAAAGTTGAAGACCTTCGCCTGCTGCAAGTGAGGCTGGCCGATGCCGCCAGCTTTCAACAAGCCGGCATCACAATCCATCCCGCGCTGAACGGGTTGCAGGTGAGTCTGGCGTTTCGCGGCAACGGCGAACCCGTCATTGCCCTGGTCGGGCAAGTGCCCGTTGCAGAAAACTTTTTAGACCTCATCGTTGAGGCGCAATGGCCTTCTGGCCGACTGGCGATGAACTACACCCTGCTGGTGTCGCCGGCGGGCGCCTTGCCAGACTCGGCCACCCCGGTGATGTCTCCCGCAGTAGACCCACAAGCCTTGAAGGCCCAAACTGTGGCGGCTCAAAGCCTCGCAACGGCTGACAACGCCACCCTCACGGTGCGAGCCGGCGACACCGCTTTGAAGCTGGTGTTGGCACAACGCCCTGCGGGGGTTTCATTGGCTCAAATGTTGGTGGCCATGGTGCGCGCCAACCCTGAGGCGTTTATCGAAGGCAATGTGAACTTGCTGCGCGAAGGTGCCCAAATTCAGATGCCGAGCGTGCAAGAGGCGGCTCAAATTTCGGCCGACGAGGCACGCCAAACCGTCTTGGCACACAACGCGGACTTTGCAAACTACGCCCGGCGCTTGGCCCAATCCGCCTTGAAAGCCCAAGGCAGCGCGAGCCGAGAAATATCAGGCCAAGTCAGACCCGCCACGCAGACCACGGCGACCTCCCCTGCGGGTCAAGACAAGCTCACCCTGAGCCAGCATGCCATCACCCCCAACAGCGACGAAGCACGTTGGGCTGTCGAACAAGAAATCAAAGAGAAAACCGCACAACTGGCAGCGCTCAAAAAGAGCCTGAACGACCTGCAAACGCTGGCGGCTAAAACAAGCACCCCAGATACCAGCACCAGCACCAGCAAAAATTCAACTCAAACCAAGCAAACCTCAACCGTTCCCGCCGCACCAGCGACCCAAGCCGCGCAGACTTCCCCATTGAGTGCCGAAAGCAGCGCGAACCCCATGACAGCGTCTGCACCGTCACCACACACCGCTCCATCTTTAATGGCTCAGGTCAGCCAACACCCCACACTCTGGGCCTGGATGGCTGGGCTGTTGGCCGCCATGGTCGGATTGGCCATCGGGGTGCGCCGCCGGCATGCCCAACGCGTCGATTTTTTTGGTGCGAACAACGCACCGAATTCTGCAACGCCAATGCCCTCGGGTCTGCCTGCGCAATTTGCCAAGATCGACCTGAACCTCACGCCCACCCCTGAGGTTGACCAGTCTGCTTCTGCACCGAGGCACCCGCTGTGAGAATTGCCCTGGGCGTCAGTTATTCAGGCACCGCTTACCAAGGCTGGCAAAGCCAAAGCACGGGCCTCACCGTCCAAGACAAACTTGAAAAAGCCTTGGCCCAGTTTTGCGATGTGCCGCGCGTCAGCACCTTGTGCGCGGGGCGCACCGATGCGGGTGTTCATGGCCTGATGCAAGTGGTGCACTTCGACACCGAGTTGGTGCGCGAAACCGCTTCTTGG
>JBJOIR010000088.1:0-7079 GCA_046047055.1 Pseudomonadota bacterium
GTGGGTGAGGGCGGGCAGGGGGTGACGATTTTGGCGTACCCCCGCCTCATGAGGAACCCTGTGCCCGCCCTCAACCACCCAGACCACACCCGCCAAAAAGCAACAACGGCCATAAGGGACAATCACCCACTTCAACAGCCAGTCAAACCCCACTTGTCCCCCCACCTCCCCATCCTGCGCGAAGTTTTTGGCTATGACGCCTTTCGCGGTCCGCAGCAAGCCATCATTGACCATGTGGCAGCCGGTGGCGATGCGCTGGTGCTGATGCCCACCGGCGGAGGCAAGTCGCTGTGCTACCAAATTCCAGCCATTGCCCGACAACGCGCAGGTCAAGGCATCACAGTGGTGGTGTCGCCCTTGATCGCGCTCATGCACGACCAAGTAGGCGCTTTGCACGAAGCGGGTGTGAACGCTGCTTTTTTGAACTCCACCCTCACCAGCGAAGAAGCCAGTGATGTCGAGCGCCGTTTGCTGCGCGGCGAAATCACCTTGTTGTACGCCGCGCCCGAACGCGTGACCAATGGCCGTTTTTTGGCGCAAATGGATTCGCTCTTCGAACGCGGGCTGCTGAGCCTGTTTGCGATAGATGAAGCGCATTGCGTGAGCCAGTGGGGGCACGACTTCCGGCCCGAATACCGCGGCCTCACTGTGCTGCACGAGCGCTACCCCAGCGTACCCCGCGTGGCGCTCACGGCCACGGCCGACGACTTGACCCGCGCGGACATCATCGAGCGGCTGCAACTGGAAAGCGCCGAACTGTTCATCAGCAGTTTTGACCGGCCCAACATCCGCTACACCATCGTTGAGAAAAAAGACGCCAGCACCCAGTTGTTGCGCTTCATTGAGCGCGAACACCCTGATGAGGCCGGTGTGGTGTATTGCCAATCGCGCAAACGCGTGGAAGAAATCGCCGAGATGCTGGCGCAAGAAGGCGTGCGGGCTTTGCCCTACCACGCAGGTCTGCCGGCCGATGTGCGTCAGCGCCACCAAAATGAATTTTTGCGCGAAGATGGTGTGGTGATGGTGGCCACCATCGCCTTTGGCATGGGCATCGACAAGCCCGATGTGCGGTTTGTGGCGCACTTGGACATGCCCAAAAATATCGAAGGCTACTACCAAGAAACCGGTCGCGCCGGGCGCGACGGCTTGGCCTCGGACGCTTGGATGGCCTATGGCCTACAAGACGTCGTGAACCAACGCCGCATGATTGACGAAAGTCCAGCGGGTGAAGAATTCAAACAGGTGATGCGCGGCAAATTGGATGCATTACTCGGCCTGGCCGAGGCCACCGATTGCCGAAGGGTGCGCTTACTGGGTTACTTTGGCGAGAGCTATGCCAAAGCGCCAGAGGATGGCCAAGGCGTTTACATGCCTTATTGCGGCAACTGCGACAACTGCTTGAACCCACCCGAAGTGTGGGACGGCACCGATGCTGCACGCAAACTGTTGTCAACGGTGTACCGCTGCCACCAAACCAGCGGCCACAGCTTTGGGGCGGGCCACACCATGGACATCGTGCGTGGCAAAAAAACCGAAAAGGTGGCGCAGCGCGGACACGAGAGCATCAGCACGTTTGGGCTGGGCGCCGACTACTCAGAGCCGCAATTGCGCGCCGTGATGCGCCAGCTGATCGCCATTGGGGCGCTGCACGTGCACACCGAAGACGGTTTCAGCACACTGCACCTGACCGAAGGCTCGCGTGCGGTGCTAAAGGGCGATGTGCCCGTGCTGCTGCGCGAGTCGACCAGCCAGCGGACCGAAAAACGCAACCGCAGCCGCAACACACAGAGCCCTGCTGCCGCCAATTTGGGGCAAGACGCGATGGTGCGCTACATCAACCTCAAAGCTTGGCGTGCCGAAGTGGCGAAAGAGCACAACCTGCCAGCCTATGTGATCTTTCACGACGCCACGCTTGCCGCCATTGCCGAAGCCGCACCGCAAAGCCCCGCTGACCTGCAAGGCATCAGCGGGTTGGGCGTGAAAAAACTCGAGGCCTACGGCGAGCAGGTGCTGCGGGTCTGCAACGCCCGCTGAAGCTGTGCAAGGCCCAGGTCTTGCAGGGCATGATCAAGCCGCATCGGTGGCAATAGCGCCACGCCGAACCTGGTCTCGCTCGAGGCTTTCAAACAGCGCCTTGAAGTTGCCCTCACCAAAGCCTTCATCGGCCTTGCGCTGGATGAATTCAAAGAACACCGGGCCCAGCAACGTTTGGCTAAAGATTTGCAGCAGCAAACGCTTTTCGCCGTTGGCGGTGGAGCCGTCCATCAAAATGCCACGCGCCTGCAATTCAGACACAGGCTCGCCGTGGTCTTTCAGGCGCTCTTCGAGCATGTCGTAATAGATGTCATTGGGCGCGGTCATGAGCGGAATACCCGCCATTTGCAGCGCGTCCACGCTCTTCAAAAGGTCATCGGTGAGCAGCGCGATGTGCTGGATGCCTTCGCCGTTGAACTGCATCAAGAACTCTTCGATCTGGCCACCGGTCTTGCCCGATTCTTCGTTCAACGGAATCCGAATCAGCCCATCGGGTGCCGTCATGGCCCGGCTGGTGAGGCCCGTGTATTCGCCTTTGATGTCGAAGTAGCGGATTTCGCGGAAGTTAAAAATCTTCTCGTAAAACTGGCCCCAAAACGCCATGCGGCCCTTGTACACGTTGTGCGTCAAATGGTCGATGACCTTGAAGCCGTGGCCCGGCGGGTGGCGGTTCACGCCCTCGATGAACTCAAAGTCAATGTCGTAAATGCTTTTGCCGTCTTCAAAGCGGTCAATCAAATACAAGGGTGCACCGCCAATGCCTTTGATGGCGGGCAACCGCAACTCCATGGGGCCCGTGGGCACCTCCACAGGTTGCGCGCCCATCTCGAGCGCGCGGGCATAGGCCTTGTGCGAATCTTTCACGCGAAACGCCAGAGCGCAGGCGCACGGCCCGTGCTCGGCGGCAAAGTAGCCGGCCAGGCTTTTGGGCTCGCGGTTGACGATGAAGTTGATGTCGCCCTGGCGGTAGAGCACAACCTCTTTGGAACGGTGCTTGGCCACCAGCGAAAAGCCCATCTTCTCGAACAGCGGCTCCAGGGTGTGGGCGACGGGGGAGGCGAACTCGACGAACTCGAAACCGCACAGGCCCATGGGGTTGTCAAACAAATCGGCCATGAAAATCTCCAGTGAAAAACAGGGCGGCACCCTCATCGGGGCGGCACCTGAATTGAAATCGGTATAGCGAACAGGGAGTGTTTAAAAGCCCTGCGGCGGCGCGCAGGGCTTGCCTCGCGTGCTGCGCGCGAGGTGAATACCGATGATCAATATCTGGATGGACATGGGCCGATGGTCATTGCCGGACTGCCATTTGTCAAGCGCTGGACGGGCTGATGCGACTCAGGCAACGGCCTTGCACTGGCGCAAATGCGCAATTTCTGTGGCGCTCAAACCCAAGCCTTGCAACAGCTCGTCGGTGTTCTCACCTTGCTTGGGCGGTTGGTGACGTACCCCGAGCCGTTGCCCGTCCATGGTGAACGGAAACAATGCGGCACGCGCGGTTTGGCCTGCTTTAGGGCCATCGGTCAAACGCACTTCAGCCAAGCCACCGGTGGCGTTCAGGTGCGGGTCGTCAAACAACTCTTCTGGCTTGACGATGGGCGCAAAGGGAAGGCCGGCTTTTTCAAAAATAGCCGTCAACTCTGCGGCGGTGAATGCCTCAAGACGACGGCGCAACTCGGGCAACAAAACGCTGCGCATCGACACGCGGGCGTTGTTGTCGGGATAGTGTGGGTCGGCTTTCAGGTCGGCAAAACCCAGCACCTCACAAAAGAGGGCCCATTGCGCATCGCTCACCGCCGCCAAGAAAATTTGCTCGCCGTTTTTGACAGTGAACACGTCGTACACCGCCCAAGCCGAAATACGGTTGGGCATGGGCTCGGCCGCGTGTCCCGTGATGGCGTATTGCAGCATGTGCTGCCCAACCAAAAACACGTTGTTTTCAAACAGCGCGGACTGGATTTCTTGCCCACGTCCGGTGATGCCACGCTGGATCAGGGCGCCCAACACGCCAATGGCGCCAAACATGCCACCCATGATGTCGTTCACACTGGTGCCGGCACGCAAGGGATCGCCCGGGCGCCCCGTCATGTAGGCCAATCCGCCCATCATCTGCACCACTTCATCGAGCGCTGTGCGGTGGTCGTAAGGGCCCGGCAAAAAACCCTTGAGGCTGGCGTAGATCAGTTTGGGGTTGTGGGCAGACAGACTGGCGTAGTCCAGCCCGTACTTGACCATGGAGCCGGGCTTGAAATTCTCGGCCACCACATCGGCTGTGGCGCACAAGCGCCGCGCCACGGCCGCCCCTTCGGGGTTTTGCAAGTTGAGCTGGATGCTTTTTTTGTTGCGGTTGAACATGGGGAAAAACCCCGCGCCCGAACCCAACAGATGCCGTGTGCGGTCGCCCTCAATGGGCTCGACCTTGATCACTTCGGCCCCCATATCGGCCAACACCATGCCGCAGGTGGGGCCCATGACCATGTGCGTGAATTCAACGACACGCAGGCCTTCGAGGGGGAGTTTTTTTTCCAAAGCACCCATACGCCACCTCAACGGTAAAAGGCCTCGACTTTGCCCTTGAGCTTGATCAACAACGGCTGGCCTTTGCGGTCCAACGTCTTGCCAGCGGGCACACGCACCCAGCCTTCGCTGATGCAGTACTCCTCGACGTCGGTGCGGTCCTTGCCGTTGAAACGGATGCCGATATCGTGTTCAAACACGGCGCGCACATGGTGAGGGCTTCGGGCATCGATCGACAGGCGATCCGGCAATTCGGGGCGCGCTGCGGTGCTGGCGGCGTTATTTGCGTCGGTCATAGGTTCAGTAGAAATGGATTGAAACAGCTGCCAATTCTCCACGATTTGTCTGGCCCACAGTGGCAGAATCCCCGCTCGTTCTCCGCTTGTCACGGCACCCTGCTGCTGTGACTGCGGGCCGTCTGCTTTTGTTTCTCAATCTATCCCCACATGACCCCTTCCCACGCCGGCACGCTTGGCATTGATTTCGGCACTTCCAACTCGGCCATGGCGTGGCTGGATCCTCAGGGCAGCGCCAAGTTAATGGCGCTGGAGGGCGATGCATTGGCCATGCCCACTGCCGTGTTCTACAACCTCGAAGACAACAGCACCCACTTTGGGCGCGATGCGTTGCGCCACTATTTAGAGGGCACCGAGGGGCGGCTGATGCGCTCACTGAAAAGTTTGCTGGGCAGCCCTTTGCTGCTGGAAACGACGCAAATTGGCCATCAGCAAATCAACTTTCAAGACATCATCGCCACTTTCTTGGCGCAGCTGCGTGAGCGTGCCACGCAAACACTGGGCACCCCACCCCGTCGCGTGGTGATGGGCCGGCCGGTGCACTTTGTGGACGATGACCCTGCTCGCGATGCAGAGGCCGAGGCCTCGCTCAGGCAAGCGGTGTTGTCGGTGGGGTTTGACGAGGTGTCATTTCAGTTGGAGCCCATTGCTGCCGCACTGGACTACGAGCAACGCTTGAGCCAAGAAAACACCGTGCTGGTGGTTGACTTGGGGGGCGGCACTTCAGACTTTACGGTGGTGCGTTTGGGCCCCGAGCGCATGCAGCGAACTGACCGCATGCAAGACGTGTTGGCCACCACCGGTGTACACATTGGCGGCACCGACTACGACCGCCAACTCAACCTGAACCAAGTGATGCCTTTGCTGGGCTACAAACACCGGGGACCGGAACACCGCGAAGTGCCCAGCCGTGTGTTTTTTGACCTGGCCACCTGGCACTTGATTCACTGGCAATACGCCCCCAAGGCCATCGGTCACGCCAAAACACTGCGCGCCAACTACAGCGATGCGCGTTTGTATGAGCGGTTGATGCAGGTGCTGACCGAACGCCACGGGCACCACATGGCACATGCGGTGGAACAGGCCAAAATTCAGTGCTCCGTGCACAACACCGAGAGCCGCATTGACTTGTCGGTGATTGAGCGCGACTTGCAAGCCACGCTGAGCATGGCCGACATGGAGGCCCACTTGCACGATTTGTTAACCCGCACTGTTGCCTGCGCGCGCGAGTGTGTGCAACGTGCAGGCTTGACCGATGCCTCGCTGGATGCGATTTACTTGACTGGCGGATCGTCCGCTTTGCGCACTTTTCAGCAGGCCTTGCAGGCCGAGTTTGCAGGCGTGAAATTGGTCGAAGGCGATTTGTTTGGTGGCGTGGCCTTGGGTCTGGCCTACAGCCGATCGTCGCGAACCATTGGCCGTTAAACAGGGCCCCATAAAAATTGCAAGTTAACCAACGGTCACGCGCTGCACGCCACCAAAAAAAAGCCACTCAGGCAGAACCTGAGTGGCTTCGCATCAACGCGAATCAACGCGAGCCGACACGAGATAAAGGCCGTACTGTCACGCCTTCATCAGGCCTTCTCAAGCCTTCACGGCCGACAAAGCGGCATTGAAGGTGGCACTGGGGCGCATGATGGCCGCCAACTTGGC
Source organism: Pseudomonadota bacterium (assembly GCA_046047055.1). Taxonomy (GTDB): domain Bacteria; phylum Pseudomonadota; class Gammaproteobacteria; order Burkholderiales; family Burkholderiaceae_C; genus Limnohabitans_A. The sequence goes on from JBJOIR010000088.1 coordinate 6,501, forward strand.
TTGGTCAGGCATGTAGTAACCGCCAATGTCGACTGGCTTGCCTTGCACGGCGTTGAGTTCGCCAACAATCTTTTGCTCGCCATCGGTCAATTGCTTGGCCAAAGGCGCGAACTGAGCGGCCAACGCGGCATCTTCGGTTTGGGCGGCCAACTCTTGCGCCCAATACATGGCCAAGTAGAACTGGCTGCCACGGTTGTCTAGCTGACCCGTCTTGGGAGAAGGGTTTTTGTTGTTGTCGAGCAGTTTGCCGGTCGCGGCATCCAGCGTCTTGGCCAACACCACGGCCTTCTTGTTGCCTGTCTTCAAGCCCAAGTCTTCGAGCGACACGGCCAAAGCCAAAAACTCACCCAAAGAATCCCAGCGCAAATGGTTTTCTTCCACCAACTGCTGCACATGCTTGGGCGCGGAACCACCGGCACCGGTTTCGTACATGCCACCGCCGGCCATCAAAGGCACCACCGACAACATCTTGGCCGAGGTGCCCAGCTCCATGATGGGGAACAAGTCGGTCAGGTAGTCGCGCAAGATATTGCCTGTGGCACTGATGGTGTCCAAGCCGCGGATCACGCGCTCGAGGGT
>JBJOIR010000089.1:0-6899 GCA_046047055.1 Pseudomonadota bacterium
CTCCCAACGCGGCGGCACCCTGATGGGCTTCATTCTGGGCTTGGTGATCGGCTTGGGCGTGGCCTTGGCGGTCGCGGTCTATGTGACCAAAGTGCCCACACCGTTCTCGAACAAAAACCAAACCCGCAGCAACGACCAAGACGCCAAAGAAAACGAGAAGAACAAAGACTGGAACCCCAACAGCGTGTTGCAAGCCAAACCGCCGGCCGAAGTGCCCGGTACGGCGAGCAAGCCGGCGGCTGAGCCCGGCGCCGAAAAAGCCGCAACACCCAATGCAACGCCCAACACGACGGCTGCACCCGCGGCTACGAATGCACCCGCCCCAGCGCCCGCCAAAGCGGATGCCAAGGTCGAGCCCCGCCCCGCTGTCACAGCCGATCCGCTGATGGACTTGGCCAAAGCCAAATCGGCCCTGTCCACCCCGGCAGATGTCGCGTCCGGCGCCGATCCGTTTGAATACGTGATTCAGGTGGGCGCCTTCCGCACCAACGCCGACGCCGACAACCAAAAAGCCAAGTTGGCAGCCATGGGCTTGGACGCCAAGGTCTCTGAGCGCGACCAAGCCGGACGCAGCGTGTTCCGTGTACGCTTGGGACCGTTTGCCGACAAAGCCGCCGCAGAAAAGGTACGCACCCGCCTTGAAAGCAGCAGCATCGAAAACACCTTGGTGCGCGTGCAACGCTGATCACCCCTCTTGGAGCCTTTGAATGAAACGCCGTTATTTTTCCTCTGCCCTGCTCGCCACCACCGCTTGGATCAGCACCTCTGCGGCTTGGGCGCAAGCCGCCTTGTTCAAGTCTGGCAAAGACTTTTTGACACTCGACCGCCCCTTGGCCACCGAAGCAGGCGCGGGCAAAGTCGAGGTGATTGAGTTCTTTTGGTACAGCTGCCCACACTGCCACGCTTTCGAGCCCGCCTTTGGCCAGTGGGTGAAAAACGCCCCTAAAGACGTGGTCGTGCGCCGCATTCCAGTCTCGTTCCGCGACGACTTTGCACCCCAGCAACGCTTGTTTTTCACACTCGAAGCCATGAACTTGCTGGACAGCCTGCATGTCAAAGTCTTCAACGCGGTGCATGTCGAAAAACAACCCCTCAACACCGACGCCAGCATCTTGGCTTGGGCACAAAAACAAGGCGTGGACAAAGCCAAGTTTGAAGAAACCTACAAATCTTTTGGCGTGGCCAGCAAACTCAAGCGGGCTGTGCAACTGCAAAATGATTTCAAAGTCGAAGGCGTGCCTTCCTTGGGCATCGCCGGCCGTTATTACACCGATGGCAGTCTGGCCGGCAACATGGACCGCGCGCTCAAGGTGGCCGAATCTTTGATTGCCCAAACCCGCCAAGGTCGCTGACCCGTCTGCGGGCCCCGGGCCAAGCGCCCGCCCTTGACCAGGGCGGGCTTTTTTATGTCCGAAAGGCCCAAAACCAACAGATTTGACCGCGCTTACACCTACAATCAGCCCGTTATCAGCAAGATTCATGCCCTCAATGAAATACCTCCGCGCCATTGGCTTCATCTTCTCGGGGATCGGCTTGCTGGGCCTGCCCGCCTGGGCCGAAAAAGCCGACCGCGACAAGCCCATGCAGATCGAAGCGGATGCCATGCGGCATGACGAAAACAAATTGCTCACCCATTTCACTGGGCAAGTCGTGGCCGTGAAGGGCACCATGGTGTTGCGCGGTGCGCGCATGGAAGTGCAGCAAGACAAAGATGGCCAACAAATTGCCCACGTCTGGGCGGCCCCAAATGAGCGTGTGTTTTTCCGCCAAAAACGCGAAGGGCTGGATGAGTTCACCGAGGGCGAGGGTGAAATGGCCATCTATGACAGCAAGGCCGATGTGGTCACACTGATTCAGCGCGCCGAAGTTCGCATCTTGCGAGGCACCGTTTTGGCCGATCAATTGAACGGCCAAAAAATTGTGTTCAACAACACCACCGAAGTGATGACGGTGGACGGCACGCCCAAAGGAGCTAAGGGCAATGACTTGCGCGACCAGCGTGTGCGCGCCGTCCTGACCCCGCGCAAAACCAGCGCTGCGCAAGCGCCCACGACCAACACCTCGCCTGCGGCTTTGCGGACCAGTCCCAGCACGGGCGAAAGCAAAAAACCATGAGTGAAGCCCTTGTGAACAGCCGACTCGAGGCGCACCACCTGCAAAAAGCCTATGGCAGCCGCCAAGTGGTGCACGACGTGTCGGTGCAAGTGGGCAAGGGCGAAGTGGTGGGGCTGTTGGGCCCGAACGGTGCGGGCAAGACCACCTCGTTTTACATGATTGTGGGCTTGGTCAGGGGCGATGGCGGGCAGATCTTGATCGATGGCCAAGACGTCACGCGCATGCCCATTCACAAGCGCTCACGCATGGGGTTGTCTTACCTGCCGCAAGAGGCGTCGATTTTTCGCAAGCTGAGCGTGGCCGAAAACGTGCGGGCCATCTTGGAGCTGCAAACCGACGACAAAGGTCGCGCCCTGTCATCGGCCGCGATTGAAAAACGGCTGGACGAGTTGCTGGCCGACTTGCGGGTCGACCACCTGCGCAACTCGCCTGCCGTGGCCTTGTCGGGTGGCGAGCGCCGCCGCGTGGAGATTGCGCGCGCACTGGCCACCGACCCGCGCTTCATTTTGTTGGACGAGCCTTTTGCGGGCATCGACCCGATCGCGGTGATTGAAATTCAGCGCATCATCGCCTTCCTCAAGCAGCGCGGCATTGGGGTGCTCATCACCGACCACAACGTGCGCGAAACGCTGGGCATTTGCGACCACGCTTACATCATCAGCGAAGGGCGCGTGCTGGCAGCGGGTACGCCCGATGAAATCGTGACCAATGCCGATGTGCGTCGGGTGTATTTGGGCGAACACTTCCGCATGTGATGAACCAAAGCCACCCACACGACACGAGAACACAGCCATGAAACCCGGTCTGTCGCTTCGCATGTCCCAGCACCTGGCGCTCACGCCCCAGTTGCAACAATCGATTCGTCTGCTGCAACTGTCCACGCTAGAGCTGTCGCAAGAAGTCGACCAAATGCTGGACGAGAACCCGTTTCTTGAACGCAGCGAAGACGAAGCCCCCATGGAAGCCTTTGGCCTGGAGCAAAGCGACACCTATGTCAGCTTGGGCGACCGCGTGAGCGAAAGCGCCAGCACCGCCAGCAGCAGCGACGACAGTTCCAGCGAAGTCCGAGACGAAGCCGTGACCGATGTGGCCGAGAGCTGGGACGGCGATGGCAGCGTGGACATGCGGCCCGACGACAGCGAATGGGGCGGCGATGCAGGGCCACGCCAAAACAACGGCGAAGAAACCGCCGACGCCATCGACCTGGCCCGCAGCAGCGGCTCACTCACCGACTTCTTGCACCGCCAAGCTTTGTCGCTGCGCTTGTCGGAGATTGACCGCGCAGCGCTGCGTTTTTTGATCGAGTCGCTCAACGACGACGGTTACCTCACCGACACCTTGCCCGAGTTGGCCGCCAGCTTGGCCGGCAGCGACGACTACGAACAACTTGACGAACTGGTGCACCGCTTCACGGTGGCACTGAGCTTGTTGCAATCGCTCGAGCCCGTGGGTGTGGGTGCGCGCGATTTGGCCGAATGCATGCGCATTCAAATCAAGGCCTTGCTGAAAGAAGACCCTGACGACGACATTGCACAAGCGGCATTGGCCATCTGCGGTCAGCCGCTCGAGATGCTCGCCAAACGCGACTTCAAACGCTTGGCCGTGGCCTGCGGGCTGGACGAGTCGGTGGTCAAAGCCGCCATTCCCTTCATTGCTCGGCTTGAGCCCAAACCCGGTCGCCCCTTTGTGCAGGCTGAGCAAAACATCATCATTCCCGATGTGTTGGTAACCAACACCAGCAAATCGGCAACACCCAAGTTTCGGGTTCAGCTCAATCCCGATGTGATGCCCAAATTGCGGGTGCACGACATTTATGCCAACGCCCTGCGTGGCGGCAAAGGCGACAACCATGCGGGCTTGCAACAGCGCCTGCAAGAAGCGCGTTGGTTCATCAAGAACATCCAGCAACGCTTTGACACCATCTTGCGCGTGTCCACCGCCATCGTGGAACGACAAAAGAATTTTCTGACGCATGGCGAGTTGGCCATGCGCCCCTTGGTGTTGCGCGAGATTGCCGACGAGTTGGGCATGCACGAGTCGACCATCAGCCGTGTCACCACTGCCAAATACATGGCCACGCCGCAAGGCACCTTTGAGCTGAAATATTTCTTTGGCTCTGGCTTGGGCACCGACAGTGGCAGCGCCGCATCGAGCACTGCAGTGCGCGCTTTGATCAAGCAATTTGTGGCCGCCGAAAAACCCACCAAGCCACTGTCTGACAACCAAATTTCTGAAATGCTGAAAGAACAAGGCATCGATTGCGCACGCCGCACCGTGGCCAAATACCGCGAAGCCCTGAAGATCGCCCCTGCGAACTTGCGCAAAACCCTTTGAGAGTATCTGAGTGAATTCATTGAACCTGTTCATGCCTTGCGCCGCTGGCGTCGAGGGCTTTTTGGCCGACGAGGTGCACGCCATCACCGGCCTCACAGGGCACGACCTGCTGACAGGGCGCGGTGGCGTCATGGCCCGCGCGTCTTGGCGCGATGCACTTCGCATCAACCTGCACAGTCGCCTCACACAACGCGTGTTGGTGCAGTTGTCGGTCACCGACTACCGCAGTGAAAATGACCTGTACCACGCCGCCAGCGAAGTGGCTTGGGAAATTTGGTTCACGCCCAAACAGACTTTCAAGATCGACATCACCGCACAGCACAGCCCGCTCAACAGCCTGAACTTTGCGGCCCTGAAAATCAAAGATGCCGTCGCCGACCGCTTTCGTGCCAAGCGCGGTGAGCGCCCCAGCGTGGACACCGCCCGACCCGACGTGCGCATCTACGCGCACCTCACGCCCGAGACCCTCACGCTCTACATCGACACCTCGGGTGAACCGTTGTTCAAGCGGGGTTGGCGCACCGACAAAGGTGACGCACCCTTGAAAGAAACATTGGCTGCGGCCATGTTGGCGGCCAGCGGCTGGGATGGCACCGTGCCGCTGTATGACCCCTGCTGCGGCAGTGGCACCATTCCGATCGAGGCGGCGCAAATCGCTTGCGGCATTGCCCCCGGCTTGCAACGCCGCTTTGGCTTTGAAAAATTATTGCCTTTCCAAAACCATGTTTGGCAAGGCTTGATCGAAGAAGCCCGCGATTTGGAACACGAACCCACCGCCCCCGTGTTTGGCAGCGATGTGGCGTTTCGAATGGTCGACTTTGCCGAGCGCAACGCCGAGCGTGCTGGCGTTTCGGGGGTGATCGAGTTCCGCGGTGGTGATGCCTTGCAACGCATGCCGCCCAGCGAAACACCTGGCCTGATGCTGCTCAATCCACCTTATGGCGAACGCATTGCCGCCGCCGGTGTCGCGGGCCGTGGACGCGACAGCTTTCAGCCCGGTGCGTTGGCCGATGCGCGTGCCAGCGCCCGCACCGCCGAGCCAACACACCACCGCGAAACGGCACAAACCGACGACGGTGGAGACTTTTTTGCACAACTGGCCAGCCACTGGAAGAAGAACTACAGCGGTTGGAGCGCCTGGATGCTCACGCCCGATTTGAAGCTGCCCAGCAAAATGCGCCTCAAAGAGTCGCGCCGCGTGCCCATGTGGAACGGCCCCATCGAATGCCGCCTGTTCCGCTTTGACATGATCAAAGGCAGCCTCAAGCGCAACCCCACAGACTCGCCAAACGACTCACTTTCAGGGCCTTCAAGCCCAACAAACACCACCCCATGAACCCCGCTTCGGCCGACAACGCGCCAACACGGCGCGTGCTGGACACCAACATCGTGCTCGACCTGTGGGTGTTTGACGAACCCCAGGCCGAAGCCCTGCGTGCGAGCCTGGAGTCAGGCCACACCCACTGGCTGGCCACGGCCGCCATGCGCGAAGAGCTGGCCCGCGTGCTGACCTACCCGCAAATTGTGAAACGCCTAACGCACCGCGAGCTGCCTGCCAGCCAGGTGCTGAGCCACTTTGACCACTGGGCGCAACTGCAGCCCGACGCACCCAAAGCCCCCTGTGTCTGCAAAGACCCAGACGACCAAAAATTCATTGACTTGGCCGTGACCCACTGCGCGGCATTGCACAGCAAAGACCACCACGTGCTGCGCATGCGCAAGCGACTGGAACGCTGTGGGGTGGTGCTCAACCCCACAGCGATCGTCTGAAAACCCCTTAGCCCCCTGAGAAACCTTTTGCTCTGAAGAGAACCCCCATGAACACCACTGCAGGCTTGGAAGCCGAAGACTTTGACACCCTCGACAACATCTTGGACGACTTGCGCGAGCGGTTTGATGAAACACCACAGTGGGAGTTTTGTGAGGGATTCATGGCGGCGCTGGTCTGCAGTCGGCGCGCGATTCCCGTGGACGAGTGGCTGCCCATGCTGCTCGGCATTGACCCGGATGAAGCCGAGGGCGGCAGCTTTGCCGATGCCGCACAACGCGAGCAATTTTTGGCCTTGTGGCAACGTCGTTTTGACGAGGTTCGTCTTGCGCTAGACACCCCGGTCGAAGCACTGGACGACGACAAAGCCTATGCCCCAGAAGTGATGGACGTGCGCGGTGCCATTGCCACGCTGCCCCCTGAGGAGCGTGAAGAAATTGACGACAGCGAGATCCCTGCATTTGCCCAAGTGTGGGCTTTGGGCTTCATGTTTGCGGTTGAAAATTGGCCCGATGAGTGGGCCACACCCAAAGACAAAGATGCCGCCAAGTGGCACGATTTGTCGTTGGAAGCCATCGTGGCATTGACCGAAGACGATGCAGACGTGCCCACCTTGTCGGCCTTATCAGAAGACGGCCCACCCAGCGTGAGCGAGAACCGACTGAACGCTTACGGTGAAGCG
>JBJOIR010000090.1:0-6864 GCA_046047055.1 Pseudomonadota bacterium
CAAGCGCGCCTTGGGCGACGACAAAGCCGCCTCTGTGCTGGGCCGCATCATGCCCGGCCAAAGCAGCAAGGGTCTGGACATCTTGCGTTGGATGGACGCACGCTCCATTGCCGACATGATTCGCGGCGAGCACGCGCAGGTGATCGCCATCATCTTGTCGGTGCTCGAGCACGAAGTGGCAGCCGATGTGCTGAACTTTTTGCCCGCTGCGGGTCGCCCCGAAATCATTCAACGGGTGGCCAGCCTCGAGACCGTGCAGCCCTCGGCCATGGAAGAGCTGGAGGCGATCATGAAGAAACAGTTCGCCAACAACTCGAGCGCCAAGTCGTCCAGCTTCGGTGGCATCAAGGCCGCCGCCAAGATCATGAACTTCACCAAGACCGAGTTGGAGTCGTCCATCATGACCGGCTTGAGTGAGATTGATGAAGACCTGATGTTGAAGATTCAGGACAACATGTTCACCTTCGAAAACCTGATGTCGGTGGACAACCGCGGCATTCAGGTGCTCATGCGCAACGTCGAGCCCGACCTGTTGATGATTGCCCTGAAAGGCGCCAACGACGGCGTGCAAGCCAAGTTCTTTGACAACATGTCAGAGCGTGCCCGTGGCATGTTCCGCGACGACATGGAAGCCAAAGGCCCACTGCGCATTGCCGACGTCGAAGACGCGCAGAAGAAGATCATGCGGATTGCCCGAAAACTCTCCGATGCAGGCGATCTGGTGCTGGGTGGTGGAGAAGATTTTGTCTGATCCCCGTCGCCGCGTTCACGCGCCCAACACAACCGACTTCAAGTCGCTGGCTTTCTTAAAGTCCAGCGACAAAGACAAGGGGTTTGCGCACCAAGGCATCAAGCCGACGGTGGCCTCTGGTTTTATATTGGCCCGCATCGAGGCCATGCCCAACAACACGTTCTCGGCGCCGCGCCGCCCCCTGCCGCACGACGCCCTGTCGGGCGTTCATGCAGGCGGTCATGCGCTGCCTCACGCCAACACAGCCCATGCGGCAGCCACCACTGCGCAAGCCGACCCCGAAGCCTTAGAGGCTGCACGCGCACAAGCGTTTGCCGAGGGTCTTGAGCAAGGCCGCGCTGAAGGCTTGCAACAAGCTGCCGAGCAACAACAAGCCCGACAACAGGCCACACAACAGGCGCAAGAACAACAAGTCAAACAACTGCTCACGGCCATTCAAAACGGCATGTCTGAGTTCCGCCAAGACCCAGCGAGTTTGTTTGAGCCACTCAAAAAGCTGGCCTTGCGCTTGGCCGAAGAGCTGGTGTTGGGCGAGCTGAGCGTCAGCCCCCAAGCCATCGACCGTTTGGTGCAACGCTGCGTGGACACCTTGGACACCTCGGCCTCCACCCCTTTAACAATTCAACTCAGCCCCGGTGATTTAGCGCTGTTGCGCGAGCACCCCGAAACCGAATCTGACCGCCCTGACCACTGGACATGGGAAGTCGACGCCAGTTTGTTGCCAGGCAGTGTGCGCATCAAGGCCAACGACACGGTGGTGAGCGATTTTGTTGAAACCCGCTTAACGGCTTTAGCGCAATCGCTGCTGAAGCCCGAGACAACTTGGACTTCGCAATCGGCCTTTAACCCTGCCCGCTTTGCCGAACGCCCGAGCAACAGCCTGGTCGAAGACGTTGAGCCGCGCTCTGCACCGGTGTTTGCTGAATCGTCTTTTGCAAATGCCGAAGCAGAAGCCCAAGCAGAAGCAGCATCCGAAGCCGAAGCTGAGACAGTGTCCCCAGCTTTTGCAGAGGCCGTCGATTTTTCACAGGCCGATGGCAACGCGAGCAACGTTGCAGCAGAGCCGACCGCGTTCGCAGAGTCTGCCGAGGCTGCGCCAAAAGCCATCGATGCGGTCTGGGACAGCTTGCCCGACCTGGCGCTGGAACCCGAGACCCCTTCTGCCGATCCAGCCGCCCCACAGGACTCTGAACATGCATGATTTTGGCCAATCGGTGGACGAGCTGTTGCCACAACTCAAAACCCGCGCCCCCGACAAATGCGGCACCTTGGTGCGGCTGGTGGGCTTGCGGCTAGAGGCCCGCGGCATCATGGCCCCCGTGGGGTCGAGTTGCATCATCACCGGCACCGAGGGCCAAGAGGTCGAAGCCGAGGTGGTGGGTTTTCATGACCAAACTTTGTTTTTGATGCCCTTGACCGAACCCACCGGCATTGGACCAGGTTCGACCGTGCGGCTGGCGCAAGACTTGGGCACCGCCGGCTTGGGCCCCGAGTTGTTGGGCCGCGTGATCGACGGCCGTGGCGAGCCACTGGATGGCCGCCCTCGCCCGCAATACGAAACCCGTTTGAGCCTGCAAGGCTTGCCGCTCAACCCGATGGAGCGCGGCCCGATTGACACCATCTTGGATGTCGGGGTCAAAGCCATCAATGGCGTTTTAACGCTGGGGCGTGGTCAACGCATTGGCTTGGTGGCCGGCTCTGGCGTGGGCAAAAGTGTGCTGCTGGGCATGATGACCAAATTCACCAAAGCCGATGTGGTGGTGATTGGGCTGATTGGTGAGCGCGGCCGCGAAGTGCAGGCCTTCATTCAAGAGACACTCGGCCCTGAGGGCGTGGCCAAATCGGTGGTGGTCGCTGCGCCGGCCAACGTGTCGCCCGTGCTGCGCCTGAAAGCCGCACACATGACGCATGTGATTGCCGAATATTTTCGCGACCAAGGCAAAAACGTTTTGATGCTGGTCGACAGCCTGACCCGCGTGGCCCATGCCCAACGCGAAATTGGTCTTGCCATTGGCGAGCCGCCCACTTCCAAGGGCTACCCGCCTTCAGTGTTTGCCTTGTTGCCCAACCTGATTGAGCGCGCCGGAGTCGGCCGACACGGCCATGGCTCGATCACCGCCATCTACACCGTGCTGGCCGAAGGTGACGACGCAAACGACCCGATTGTGGACATTGCCCGTGCCTCGCTCGACGGCCAAGTGATGTTGTCGCGCAAGCTGGCCGATGCCGCGCACTACCCCGCGATTGACCTGAATGGTTCGATCTCTCGGGTCATGCAAAGCCTGCTGCCCAGCGAAGACTTGAACACTGCCAACCGCTTTCGGCGGTTGTGGACGCTGTACCAACAAAACATGGATTTGATTCAGGTGGGCGCTTACGAAAGCGGCACCAACCCCAGTTTGGACGAAGCGATACGGCTGCGTGGCGCGATGGAGACTTTTTTGCGGCAGGACTTGCACCTGAACGAAGAAGAAGCCGTGACCCGCCAGACCCTGCGCGAACTGATGGCCAGCTGATATGTCAGACGAACTCAAACCCCGCCAGTGCTGGACATTTTTGGCACAAAAAGCCCAAGATGCCAGCAACCAAATTCAGACCGAATTGGCGCAACTGCAAGCCCGCATGCAGGGCTTGGTGCAAAACCAAGAACGGCTGAAAACGCTATACGAGGAATACCGGCAACAAGCCAACGCGCAAGGCCAAGAGCAAAGCGGCATGGGTGCGGCAATGAACCAACGCCAGTTCATGAACCAGCTGTTGGCGCTCATGCAGCGGGTCGAACTCGATGTTCAGACCGTCAAAATGCAGCAAAGCCAAACCCGCCAACGCTTGCTAGAAGCCGAGCGTGAACGTCTCAAGATGACGTCGTTGGCCGAGCAAGACGCGCGCAATGTGCAACTGAATTTGAACAAGCGCGAACAACGCCAAATTGACGCCTTGGGCCTGACCCAATACAACCTGAGGGAGGCGCACTGATGCGCTCAGCACACCCGAGCCGAAATGCGGTCGACCGGCGTGCCGGGCGGAATGGCTTGCCACTCGCGCAAGATGCCCTCGCTGTCGACCACGCGTCCCCCCAGCCGAGCTGCGGCGTGCATCGACAAATGCAAGATCCGCACTTGGCGGGTTTGGCAGTTGATCTCCATCTGCGAGCGGGTCGACAAGAAGGTGTCACCGGATTCGGATTTTTGCGCCATCTTGTAATCCATCATCGACCACAGCCTGCGCAAGGGTCCTTCACGGGACACATTCGCAATGTCCACCGACACCGCGCCTTGGTCGTACAAACCCACCGAGGCCCATTGGGGCGTGGCGGCTACGGCCTGCAGGTGTGTAGTGCCCCAAAGGGCCAAAAACCAAAAAATGCTGGCAACTTTCAATTTGACAGTATTCATACTTCAAAATTCAAAAACTAATATCAGGATCATACGACCATGAAAAGAATCATCCTAGAAGTCCTCTTGGTGTTGGGCCTGGCAGGGTCAGGCTATTTTGGCTGGACGCAACGCGCCGGTTATGAGGCCTTGCAGCCGCAAGTGACCGAGCTGACCGAAAAGGTGGACGAGTCCACCAAGGCGATTGAAGCTGCCGAGGAAGAGCTGGCCAAAGCCCAAGAAGCCCTGAAAGCCACTCAACCGGCCACTGCCGAATTGAGCGCGGTCAAATCCGGTTTTGAAAACGGTGAAGTGCTGAAAGACTTGGAAGGTCTGTACGCCAAACAGAAAAACCTGAGCGCTGAGCGTCAACTGGGTTTGGCTTTGGTGCGCATGTTGACCAAGGGCAGCCAAGACCCCGCCACGGTCGAGGCGCTGCAAAAAACGCTCGATCAGGTCGACTGGAAGAGCAAGCAAAAAGTCATTTGCGCCGCGCAAAACGCGCTGGCTGCAGCGGGCAAAGAAGTCAAAGTTTTGGCCGAGTGCTATGTGGCTCCACCCAAGCCGGCAGACGAGAAAAACACCAAAGAAGAAAAAGCCGATGAGCATGGCAAAGACGAAAAAGCCGGCGACAAACACGCCCATGCCCCGCACTGGGAATACGAAGGCGCCTTGGGCCCTGACAACTGGGGCAAAGAGTTTCCGACTTGCGCCAAAGGCCAGTCTCAAGCCCCTTTGAACATCAAAGGCCCGTTTGCCAAAGCGCTGTACAAACTGGCACCCGACTACAAGCCGGGCCCCCTGACGATTCTCAACAACGGCCACACCATCCAAGTGAACGTGCCTGCCGGCAGCAAATTGCGTGTCGACAGCAAGCCTTATGACTTGGTGCAGTTCCACTTTCACCGCCCCAGCGAAGAGCAACTCGATGGCAAGCCGATGGACATGGTGATTCACTTTGTCCACAAAAACGAAGCGGGCGAATTGGTGGTGTTGGGCGTGCTGGTCAAGGCCGGCAATGAAAACCCCGGCATCAAAGCCCTGTGGGCCCACGCGCCGGCCAAAGAAGGTCCAGCTGTGAGCCCCGCAGGCGTGGTGTTCAACCCCATGAACTTGCTGCCCCGTGAGATGGATTACTTCACCTACGAAGGCTCTTTGACCACGCCCCCTTGCACCGAAAAAGTTCGCTTCTTTATCTTGAAGTCACCTGTGAACATGTCACCCGGCCAGATCACGGACTTCCCGTTCAAGATGAATGCGCGTCCGGTTCAGCCCCTGAACAAGCGGATCATCGAAACCAACTGATGAGGCGCGCACAGCGCCCTAGGTAGCAGCGATGGCAGGGTCCGTGTCGGCTTCTGCCACAGCGCCTTCCACCTGCCACATGGCCCAACCGCCGCCACCGGCGCGTTTGGCTTTGTACATGGCTTCATCGGCATGTTGAATCAGGGCTTCGGGCGTGCTGGCGTCTTGCGGGTAAATCGTCACGCCAATGCTGAAGCCAATCCATGCGGAATGGCCACCCGCCAAAATGGGGCTGGTGGTGACATGCAGCAAACGGCTGAGCACTGGCTCGACTTCCCAAATGTTCTCGAGGCCGTGGACGATCAAAATGAACTCGTCGCCGCCAATGCGGGCCAAGAAATCGCCGTTGCGCGCCACCGAGCGAATGCGCCCAGCCACCGACTGCAACACCTTGTCGCCGACCACATGGCCGTGTTCGTCGTTGATGGGTTTGAAGCGGTCGAGGTCGATGAAGCACACCGCCAAACTGCCCAAGCCCGCAGTTTGAATCTGCGCCATGCTTTGCTGCAATTGCACCATCAGCGCATCGCGGTTGGGCAAGCCGGTCAAGGGGTCGTTGTTGGCCTTGTCGGTGAGCTTGGAGTTTTCTGATTTCAGGCGGAATTCGTTGCTGTCAATCACCACATAGGCTTTGCGCAAGATGAAGCCAAACACCAACAGCAACACCACCGCCAGGCCCACCGCCACCATCAGGGTGCGCTGACCCAAGGTCATCAAAATGTCGGTGGCATCGTCGGTCACCTCGATGTACAACCAGCCCAAGGGCTGGCCCGCTTGCAAGGCGCTCCAGGACTGCGACACCGAGCCCATATCGCGCCGCTCAAAGTTGGTTTTTTCGGTTGGGGGTGACAGGTATTTTTCAATGAAGACGGGCGCCACCTTGCCCGTTTGCACATCGCGCCTGACCATCGAGAGCACTTGGCCCCGCTGGTTGGTCACCGCCACGGCGCGCATGGCGGGGTTGGCCATGGCTTGCGACAAGCGCGACTCGAGCGCGCCGTAATCGCGCACCACCAAATTTTCAATCAGGGCGACCGACAAGCCTTCGGACAAACGCAGCTGGGCCACTTGCGCGCGCTCGGCCAGCGTGGCCTCAGAGTAACGCACCAACCACCAAGAACCGCCCCCGATCAGCAGGCCCACCAGGCAAACCAAAAACAGGGACATCCGCAAAAACGCGGTCGAAGAATCTCTTTTAGGGGCGTTCATCAACAGCTTCCGTCACATCATTTGGGGGTTTGCACAAAAGCTTCGAGTCCCAGCTTTTCTAAAGGCAAATAGTCTTTGGCATGGTCCACGGCCAAAGGGTTGGGCAGTTGCGCTTTGTTCAGCATGGCCTGCCCTTCGGGTTTGCTGGCCAGTGCCAAAAAGGCGTCACGCACGGCATTTTGTTGCGCCACGGGCACGCGTGGATGCGCCGAAATGGGGTGTGCC
>JBJOIR010000091.1:0-6760 GCA_046047055.1 Pseudomonadota bacterium
AACTGGCCAAAGAAAAAGCCGCGAAAGACGCCAAAGAAAAAGAAGAAAAAGAGCGCGACAAAAAGAAGGCCGCTGAAAAGGCCGCTGCCGAAAGCAAAGCCGACGCTGCACGCATGGAAGCCATGCGCCAAGAAAACCTGAAACGCATACAGGGCATGGCCGGTGCCTCAGGCGGAGAAAAAGCGACCGGGACTGCCCTGAAGTCGTCAGGCCCATCGGCCAGCTATGCTGGCCGCTTGGTCGGCAGCATCAAGCCCAACATCATCTATCCTGGCGATGTCGTGGGGAACCCACGTGCCGAAGTCGAGGTCAGAGTTGCCGAAGATGGCACGATTCAGAGAATCACCATCATTCAAAAGAGTGGCAACACGGCTTGGGACGACGCGGTCCTGCGGGCCATCGACAAAACCAAGAAGCTTCCTAAAGACACCGATGGACGCATCCCTCCGGTGATCGTGTTGGGCTTCAGACCGCAAGACTGAAGCCCCAACGGCTCTCTCACTCAGTCGTAAACGATCCGCGCCTGCCCTTGGTCAGCCTGCGCCATCCAACTGGCCAGCGCGGCATCGGTGGGAAAAAAGCGAGCCGATTCACCCAAGGCCAACTCGGCGCGCGCAGCCAATTGGTCGTTGCTGCGCTCCAGCACCAAACGCACCGGCAAGCCCCGCACCAAATCGCCTTGCTCGGTTTGCTCGCGTTGCGCCGGAAACTCTTTCACCAAACGCGCGATGTCGGGTGCGCGGCCGTTCACCGCCACGCGCAGGTATTTGCCATAGCGACAACGCGCCGTACCCAAGTCCATGATCTGTTCGATCTTGAGGCGAAAGCCTCCCGAAAATCGGTCGGCCTGCATCTTGGCCGTCACGATGATGAGCTCATCGTCTTTCAACAAATGCTTGGCCGAGTTGAGCAAGGCTTCATCCGCGGAAGCCTCCATCACGCCCGACTTGTCGTCCAATTTGAAAATCACCACTTTGCCGCGCTGGCCATTGATCACCCGCAAATCGCTGACGATGCCGGCCAACACCATGGACTCGCGGCTGTCGATCAGGTCGTCGATTTTTCGGCGTGCAAATTGACGCACTTCGCGCTCGACCGCGTCAAACAAATGACCCGACAGGAAGAATCCGACAGCGGTTTTCTCCAGCAGCAAACGCTCTTTGATTCCCCAAGGCATGACCTCGACCAACTCGGGCTCTTGCGTGCTGGAGCCATGCGAGTCGTCGCCCAACATGTCGAACAAGCCGCCTTGGTTGGCGTTGGCCGTGGTGGCGTTGGAGAATTCAAACGCCCGGTCAATGCTGGCCGACAAAGCAGCCCGATTCATGTGGAGCGAATCAAAAGCACCGGCTTTGATGAGTGCATCCACGGTTCGTTTGTTGATGCGGGTGCGGTCCACGCGCACCGCAAAGTCAAACAAACTGGTGAAAGGCCCGCCCTCATTTCGGGCAGCCACAATCGCCTCGATCGCTTGTTGGCCAGTGCCCTTGATGGCGCCGAGTCCGTAGCGAATGACTTTGTCGGTGACGGGCTCAAAGCGGTGGGTGCCGCGGTTCACATCGGGCGGGTCAAAGGTGATGCCAAACTTCAAGGCATCTTCGTAGAGCACCTTGAGTTTGTCGGTGTCGTCCATCTCCACCGTCATGTTGGCGCAGAAAAACTCGGCGGTGTAATGCACCTTGAGCCAACCGGTGTGGTACGCCAACAAAGAGTAAGCCGCAGCGTGTGACTTGTTGAAGCCATAGCCCGCGAACCGTTCCATCAAGTCGAACACCTCATCGGCTTTTTCAGCGGAGATGTTGTTCTTGGCGGCCCCCTCGCGGAAGATGGCACGGTGCTCGGCCATTTCTTCGGCCTTCTTCTTGCCCATGGCCCGGCGCAACATGTCGGCGCCACCCAAGCTGTAGCCGCCCAAAATCTGTGCGGTCTGCATCACCTGCTCTTGGTACACCATGATGCCGTAGGTTTCACTCAGCATCTCGGCCACCAAGGGGTGCGGGTACTCGATCACTTCACGGCCATGTTTGCGCGCCACAAAGCTCGGGATCAAGTCCATGGGCCCAGGTCGGTACAAAGCGTTCAACGCAATCAGGTCTTCCAGTCGGCTCGGCCGTGCATCGCGCAACATGCCTTGCATGCCTCGGCTTTCAAACTGGAAAACGGCTTCGGTTTTGCCTTCAGAAAACAGTTTGTACGTCGCCACATCGTCGAGCGGGATGTTCTCAAAGGCAAAGTTCTCTTGCCCCTGGTGGCGATGCATGATGAACTCGCGGGCGATTTCAAGAATCGTCAGCGTGGCCAACCCCAAAAAGTCGAACTTCACCAATCCCGCCGACTCCACATCGTCTTTGTCGTATTGGCTAACGGCAGATTCGCTGCCGGGTTGTTGGTAAAGCGGACAAAAATCGGTCAGCTTGCCGGGTGCGATCAAGACACCGCCGGCGTGCATGCCGATGTTGCGGGTCATGCCTTCGAGCTTTTGTGCCAGCTCGATCAGGGTCTTCACATCTTCTTCTCGCTCAATGCGCTCGGCCAGTATCGGCTCCATGGCAATGGCGTAATTGTTTTTGTCGCCCTCTTTGGGGGTCGCAGGCGGGTATTGCAGCGTGACCGACATGCCCGGTTTGTTGGGAATGAGTTTGCTGATGCCATCACAAAAGGTGTAGCTCATGTCCAGCACACGGCCCACGTCGCGAATGGCCGCACGCGCAGCCATGGTGCCAAACGTGGCGATCTGGCTCACCGCATCGCGGCCATATTTGTCTTTCACGTAATCGATCACCCGATCGCGGTTGCTTTGGCAAAAGTCGATGTCAAAGTCAGGCATCGACACGCGTTCGGGGTTCAAGAAACGCTCAAACAGCAGGTTGTATTGCAAGGGGTCGAGGTCGGTGATCTTGAGGGCATACGCCACCAACGAACCCGCGCCCGAGCCACGGCCCGGCCCAACAGGACAACCATTCGACTTGGCCCACTGAATGAAGTCACCCACAATCAAAAAGTAACCCGGAAAGCCCATCTTCAAGATGGTTTTCAGCTCAAACTCCAGCCGCTCTTCATAGCGCGGTTTTTCGGCCAGGCGTTTGGCCTCATCGGGGTAGAGATGTTGCAGTCGGGCTTCAAGTCCTTCAAAGGACACATGGCGAAAATAGTCGTCTACCGACATCACCACGCCATTCACCGGCGGGATCGGGAAATGGGGCAATTGCGGCTTGCCCAACACCAGCGTCAAATTACAGCGCTTGGCAATTTCGAGCGTGTTGGCAATGGCGCTCGGCACATCGGCAAAAAGCGCGCACATTTGCTCAGCTGATTTGAAATATTGCTCTCGCGTGAAACGGCGAACACGGCGCTGATTGGCCAATATTTCGCCTTCAGAAATACACACCCGCGCCTCGTGCGCCTCGTAATCTTCGGCCGCATGAAACTGCACCGGATGCGTGGCCACCACCGGCAGGTGCAAGCGGGCGGCCAAAGCCACTGCGCCCGCCACTTGAGGCTCGTCTTCGGGGCGGCCTGCGCGTTGCAGCTCGAGATAAAAACGGTGCGGAAAAATGGAGGCCAACTGCAACGCCACATCGGCCGCTTTGTCAGTATCGCCTTGAACCAAGGCCTGTCCCACTGGGCCGGCTTGTGCGCCAGAAAGCAAAATCAAGCCTTCAGACAGCTCTTTGAGCCAAGCCATTTTGACCACGGCCACGCCGCGGGCCACGTTTTGCGTCCAGGCCCGCGCCAACAACTCGCAAATGTTCAAGTAGCCAGGGTGGTTTTGCACCAACAGCACAACCCGGCTGAGTGCGGCTGGGTCGGCGCCCATGCCTTCGAGATTGATTTCTGCGCCCAAGATGGGCTTGACCCCTTTGCCGCGGGCTTCTTTGTAAAACTTAACGCCACCAAACAGGTTGTTCAGGTCGGTGATGGCCAGCGCGGGCTGAGCGTCTTTGGCCGCGATTTTGACCACATCGTCAATGCGACATGTGGAGTCAACGACTGAAAATTCGGTGTGGAGACGCAGGTGAACAAACATAGGCCGCTATTGTAGAAGGTCACCCCCTCCAAAAGGCTGTTTTCAGCTCAGTAGCGCAAGACTTGCAGCACATCCGAGCGAAACTCTCGGCCATACAAAATCACCACCACCAAGGCTGTGCCCAAGACCAAGGCCAAGGGCGAGAAAAACCAGGCCATAGCGGCAAACGAGAAGTAATAGGCGCGCAGTCCATCGTTGAAAGTTTCGGCCGCCGCGCTGACCAAATTACCGGCCCTCTCGGCAAATTGTTGGCGGTCATGCAACTGGCTGTTGAATTCTTCAGGAGGCGGCATGGCACCGATCACGAGCGCCACAAAGGTGTACTGCCGCATGGACCACGAAAATCGGAAAAACGCGTAAACAAAAATGCCCACCAACACCAAAATCTTGAACTCAAACACCAAGATGGGCGTGGGTTGCGCAAACGGAATTTCGCGCACCAGTTCGGCGGCCTTGTCGGTGGTGCCTAACAAGGCAAAAAGACCACCCATGATGATGATGCTGGTCGAGGAGAAAAATGCCGGCGTTTGAGAGAGGTTTTGCGTGATCAAACCGTCCAGCATGCGCGGATCGCGCGCGGTGGTTTGCAGCATCCACTTCTGCCGGTACATGTTGGTGGTGGCGATCAGGCTTTGGTCACGCAAGCCGCGCACTTTGGCCACCCAGGCGTAACCGATCCACATGCCAAAAAAGGAAAACAGGGCCAACCAATCGGCCCACGGCAGCATCGAGATGATTTTCATGCCGACATGCTAACCGAGACAAGAGCCCTCTCTCTGTCGAAAAAGGGCTCTTGCTTGCGCATCAACCGCGCAGTTTGGTCGCCACTGCAGCCACGCGCTCGCCATAGGCTTTGGCGGTGTCCAAGTCACCTTGAGGAATGTCTTCCGCGGG
Source organism: Pseudomonadota bacterium (assembly GCA_046047055.1). GTDB lineage: Bacteria > Pseudomonadota > Gammaproteobacteria > Burkholderiales > Burkholderiaceae_C > Limnohabitans_A. The sequence goes on from JBJOIR010000091.1 coordinate 4,922, forward strand.
GCTGGTAGGGCCCACTTGCGCCATCAAGCCCGAGTTAGAGCCAATGCGGTTGATGGTGCCGTCGTTCATGGCGGGCTGACCCACCCACACCATGCCTTGTTGCATCGCCAGGGTGATGAAGTACTGAATGGTGGAAAGCTTGTCGCCGCTGGGGCTGGCCGAAATGGTGAAGCCGCCGGCCACTTTGTCTTTCCAAGCCGAGGTGAACCAGCGCTTGGAAGTCGCGTCAGCAAATTTTTTGAACTGCCAAGAAGCCATGCCCATGTAAGTGGGCGAGCCAAAGATGATGGCGTCTGCCGCATCCAAAGACACCCAATCTGCATCAGAGATGTTGCCATCGGCATCAATGGCGATGAGTTGGGCATTGGCGCCTTGCGCGACAAATTGCGCCACGCGCTGGGTGTGGCCGTAGCCAGAGTGGAAAACAACAACGGTTTTTGCCATGAGAGAAGCTCCTTAAAAATGACAGTGAAAAACAACAGGGGAAAAACAAGCGCGCAAGAAGGGGATCAAGCGGCCAAATCAAAAACCAACACTTCGGCGTTGTCACCTTGTGTCAGAGACAAATCCGATTCAGCCTGCAACAACGCCGCATCGCCGGCATCGAGTGCGTGACCATTGGCCTGCAAGCGGCCTCGCACGACAAACACATACGCTTTGCGCGCGGGGTTGAGTGCCAATTGCGCGGACTCAGCGCCATCCAACAAGCCCGCATAGAGCCGGGCGTCGGCATGAATTTTGACGGTGTGCTCCGCCGCGTCTGGGGCGGCCACCAAGGCCAACTGGCCGCGTTTGAGGCTGTCAGGAACGGTTTTTTGCTCGTACCCAGGGTCGATGCCCGTCACATTCGGCTCGATCCAGATTTGCAAAAAGTGGGTTTGTTCGCCCTCGGCGTGGTTGAACTCGCTGTGACGCACACCACTGCCCGCGCTCATGCGCTGCACATCGCCTGGCGGAATGCCCTTGACGTTGCCCATACTGTCTTGGTGAGCCAAATTGCCCGACAGCACATAGCTGATGATTTCCATGTCGCGGTGACCATGGGTGCCAAAACCGGTGCCCGGTGCGATTCGGTCTTCGTTGATGACCCGCAAATTGCCCCAACCCATGTGGGCCGGATCAAAGTAATTGGCAAACGAAAAACTGTGAAACGACTTGAGCCAGCCATGGTCGGCATAGCCACGTTCCGAAGATTTGCGCACAGTCAGCATGGGGGGACTCCTTTCAGTTCTAGGGCAGACTTTAAAGATCCGCACATTGAAAAAGGTGCAAATGGTTTGCCGCCATCGTTCAATATTTTTCAATTAACATGGCGCCACTATGCAAAGCCCCAAAGACTGGCTCACGCCCGACGCCCTGTTCATGCTGCAAACCATCCAATCGGAAGGCAGTTTTGCCGCAGCCGCACGCAAGCTCAACTTGGTGCCCAGCGCCCTGACCTACCGTGTGCGTCAAATCGAAGACGCTTTGGACGTGCTGCTGTTTGACCGCAGCGCCCGCCAAGCCCGCCCCACCGCCGCTGGCAAAGAGTTGCTGCGTGAAGCGGGCCGCTTGTTGCACGACATCGATGCGGTGGCCAACCGGGTCAAACGGGTGGCCACGGGCTGGGAAGCCTTGCTCACGGTGGCGGTGGACAGCATTGTTTCGCAGCGCGTGGTGATGGATTTGTGCGAGGCGTTTTTGGCCCTCAAAAGCCCTACCCGTTTGCGTATTCGCCACGAAACCCTGTCGGGCACCTTGGCGGCCCTGACCTCGGGTCAGGCCGACTTGGCCTTGGGCGTGGTCATGGGCCAACAAGTGGCGGCCGACATCCAGCACATGACCTTGGGTGAGGTGGCG
>JBJOIR010000092.1:0-6690 GCA_046047055.1 Pseudomonadota bacterium
CCGCCACGGTTGCTGATGAATGCTGGCAATTCGCGGTGGGTCTTCACGTCAACGGGCTTGGGGTAAGCCGCGGTGTGGCAGAAGGACTGCATGACCATGTCGGCCGAGAAGCCCAAGCAAGCCAAGTCTTTCAACTCGTCGCGGGTCATGGGTCCGGTGGTGTCTTGAGAACCCACGGTGGTCATCTTGGGTTCGCAGTAAGTACCGGGGCGAACGCCTTGGCCTTCTGGCAAACCGACCGCGCGGCCCACCATTTTTTGTGCCAAAGTAAAGCCGGCCTTGGTGGCCACAGGCGCTGTGGGCAAACGGAACACCGTGGAAGCCGGCAACCCCAAGAACTCACGGGCCTTGGCAGTCAAGCTGCGACCAATGATCAGGTTGATACGGCCACCGGCACGGACTTCGTCAAACAACACTTCGCTTTTGAGCTGGAAGGTGGTCACGGTTTCGCCATTGCGCACAATTTTGCCGTCGTAGGGCATGACATCGATCACATCGCCCATGTTCAGGGCAGTCACGTCCACTTCAATCGGCAAAGCGCCGGAATCTTCTTGGGTGTTGAAGAAAATAGGGGCAATTTTGCCGCCCAAAGTCACACCACCAAAACGCTTGTTGGGCACAAAGGGGATGTCTTGGCCGGTGGCCCAGATCACGCTGTTGGTGGCCGACTTGCGGCTTGAGCCCGTGCCCACCACGTCACCGACGTAGGCCACCAAGTTGCCTATTTTCTTCAGGTCTTCGATGAATTGCATCGGGCCGCGTTTGCCGTCTTCTTCTGGTTTGAATGCAGCACCTTCACGGGTGTTTTTCAGCATGGCCAGGTAGTGCAATGGAATGTCAGGACGGCTCCAGGCATCAGGCGCAGGCGACAAGTCGTCGGTGTTGGTTTCGCCGGGCACCTTGAACACGGTGACGGTGATTTTCTTTTCGACTTCAGGGCGGCTGGTGAACCATTCGGCATCGGCCCAGCTTTGCATGACTTCTTTGGCCTTGGCGTTGCCGGCCTTGGCCTTTTCAGCGACGTCGTTGAAGAAGTCGAACATCAACAGTGTTTTCTTCAAAGCTTCAGCCGCTACGGCCGCCACTTCGGTGTCGTCCAACAACTCGATCAAGGGGTGCACGTTGTAGCCGCCCACCATGGTGCCCAGCAATTCGGTGGCTTTGGACTTGGAGATCAAGCCCACCTTGAGGTCGCCGTGCGCCACAGCGGCCAAGAAAGAGGCTTTGACCTTGGCCGCATCGTCCACACCCGGCGGCACGCGGTGGGTCAGCAAGTCCATCAAGAAAGCGTCTTCACCTGCAGGCGGCGCTTTCAGCAACTCGATCAGTTCAGCGGTTTGCTTGGCGTCAAGGGGCAGCGGCGGGATGCCAAGGGCTGCGCGTTCGGCGGCGTGTTCACGGTAGGCTTTCAACATGGTTTTCTCTCCGGTCAGTCAAGGTCAATTGTTGGAAATGCGCCAGCTGTTCAATCTAACAGGCTGGGCAACGGGTTGGTTTTCATTTTTTCGCTAAAGGCCACTTGGTCAGGGTGTGCGCATTCGTCGGCCACACGGCGTCCCTTTTTTTCGTCCATCAGCATGGATTTGTTGGCCAACTGCAGCCAAACAGCGCCTGCTTTTTTGTCTTCTAAGCGCAAGGCTCCGGTGTTGGTGCGCACCGGGAACATGCGGTAACGGAACCCTTTGCCTTGCACATGAAAGTAGCCGGGCTGCGCCGCATCGGCTTCAACGCGAATGCTGGTGCCCATTTCGCAAGGCAAAAGGCCTTGGTGAATTTGCTGCGCAATGGCCAGGTCATCGGCTGAAGCCTCGGGGCTCACAGGCTCAATGACCGATGGGCTAAGATTGATTGGGCCGCGAGCGATTGCCGTGGCGTCTGCCTTGGTTACGGCGTTGGCGTTGGCTTTTGCCTTGGCCTGTACTTGAGATTTAGACGGAACTTGTGCCTTCGCCTCTGCATTGGCTTGGGCTTGCAATTTCGCGGCGGCACTTGGCGGCGCTGCTTTTTTGACCGGCGCGGCAGGTGCGTTTTGGGCCGAAACAGGCGACGCCATCATCACCGCCGCCAACAGCGCAGTCAACAGCGCAAAGCAGTGAGACGAAGTCAGAAATTTTGCGCGCATCAACATCATGACAACTCCACAGCCGAACTGACGCCAATGGGCGCGAAAAACTGCTGCACCTCAAAAGGCAAACTGCGACCGGTCTGGTGGGCTCGCTCAATCAACTGCCAAAAAAACCGGTAACTCGCGCGGTCATGCAGTTGGCCTGCATGGCTGATGGGGGCCCACTGCGCTTGTTGGGCGGCCAAGATGATCTCGCTGGCTTGGTCCACTTGCGCCTCGCTGGGGGCCATGGCCTCCAAGATCGGGCGTATTTGGTCGGGGTGAATGCTCCACATGCGGGTGTAACCGAGCTCGCGTGCGGCTTTTTGTGCGGCCAAGCGAATGGCTTCGGTGCTTTTGAATTCAGTGACCACACAGTGCGAAGGCACTTTGCCGTGGGCGTGACAAGCGCTGGCGATTTCCAGCTTGGCGCGCACCACCAAAGGGTGGGTAAATTGGCCTTGCACTCCCATGCCATCGGCAGGAATTGCGCCAGCATGGGCCGAGACAAAGTCCATCAAACCAAAACTGATGGATTGCACACGTGGATGGGCGGCAATTTCAAATGCGCGGTACACGGCCGCCGGCGATTCAATCAGCACATGCAACGGCACATCGGCCGCATGCGCTTGGGCCAATGCGGCCTGTGCGCGGTCCACATCGGCGACAGACTCGACCTTGGGCACCATGATGTGGGACAACACGCTACCGGCCGAGCCCGCTATCTGGGCCATGTCGGCATCAAAACACGGGTGGTCCACAGGGTGGACACGAACAGCAATGCGAGCACGGGAAGATTTGTATTTCGCTGCGAGGGCCATTTCAGTGACCATCACGGCGTGATCGGCTTCGCCGCCAACAGGGGCGCCGTCTTCACAGTCGAGGGTGACATCAAAAACGCAAGTTCCAAACTCTTGCGTCATGTCGGCTTGCAGCTGCAAGCTTTTGAGCATCCTCGCGTGAACGCCGCTGTAATGGTCACACACCGGAAGCTGAACGCTTGCGGCTTGTGCACCCAACAGGACGTCGCGAGGATGGCTCACTGAAGCTCTCTAGACAGCCATCAGATCAAGTGGGCCACGCCCGCTTGCTCGTCGGTCAACTCTTTCAGCGTCTTGTCGATACAGCCTTGGCTGAAGGCGTCAATTTCCAGACCTTCAACGACTTTGTATTGACCGTTTTCGCAAGTCACGGGGAAGCCAAACATGACATCTTTTGGAATGCCATACCAGCCTTGCGAAGGAATGCCCATGGTGACCCACTTGCCCTGGGTGCCCAAGGCCCAGTCACGCATGTGGTCGATGGCCGCGTTGGCAGCAGAAGCCGCCGACGACAAGCCACGGGCTTCGATGATGGCAGCGCCGCGCTTGCCCACGGTGGGCAAAAACACGTTGGCGTTCCATTCTTGGTCATTGATCATGGCCTTGACCGACTCGCCTTTGATGGTGGCGAAGCGGTAGTCAGCGTACATGGTGGGCGAGTGGTTGCCCCACACGCACAGCTTCTCGATGTCGGCCACGGCTTTGCCTGTCTTGGCCGCGATTTGCGACAAGGCACGGTTGTGGTCCAGGCGCAGCATGGCGGTGAAGTTGCCGGGCTTGAGGTCAGGCGCGGCCTTCATGGCGATGTAGGCATTGGTGTTGGCGGGGTTGCCCACCACCAACACTTTGACGTCGCGCGAAGCCACGGCGTTCAGGGCTTTGCCTTGGGCGGTGAAGATGGCGCCGTTGATGGCGAGCAACTCAGCGCGCTCCATGCCGGGGCCACGTGGGCGCGAACCGACCAACAAAGCGTAGTCAGCGTCTTTGAAAGCCGTCATCGGGTCGCCGTGGGCTTCCATGCCGACTAACAAAGGGAATGCGCAATCTTCGAGTTCCATCATCACGCCGCGCAGGGCTTTTTGAGGGCCTTCAACCGGCACTTCCAGCAATTGCAGAATGACGGGCTGGTCTTTGCCCAGCATCTCGCCAGAGGCGATGCGGAACAACAATGCGTAGCCAATTTGACCTGCTGCGCCGGTAACGGCCACGCGGACGGGTTTTTTGCTCATGGTGGAAACTCCAAAAGTGTTGAAAACAAGGGTCGCAGGCCTGACCGACAACGTTTGTCAGCAGAACTGTCCGGGGTACCGGACCCGCGCATCAATTCCAACCGATGTTGGGATGACCGCAAGCAAACAGCTGCGAAGTGTACCCTCGAAAACCCTGATTCGTCAATTTGTCTTATGTCTTATATAAGATATGATAGCGACCCTGACCCGCACCTGACTTGCGGGCCAATTTCAAGCCCATGAACTCAACTTCGCCCCTGGTCGACAGCAGCTTTCCGGATGCAGACGCATCGACGCTGACGCCTGCCTTCAGCCCGCTTTACCAGCAAATCAAGGGCTTGATCCTGAAAAGCCTGCAATCGGGCGAGTGGAAGCCTGGCGAGTCGATTCCCAGCGAAATGGACCTGGCCGCCCGCTACCGGGTCAGCCAAGGCACTGTGCGCAAGGCCATTGACGAGCTGGCGGCAGACAATTTGCTGGTGCGCCGCCAAGGCAAAGGCACCTTTGTTGCAACGCACGCAGAACAGCACGTTCAGTACCGTTTCTTGAAGTTAGTCCCAGATCGGGGCAATTTAGACTCCGAAGGACCCGCCCAGCGCGAAATTATCGACTGCAAGCGCCTGCGCGCCAGCGCCGACATTGCCCGCGCTCTGGCCCTCAGAACCGGCGATGCGGTGTTGCAGGTTCGGCGCGTCTTGTCGTTTGCAGGTGTGCCCACCATTTTGGAAGACCTGTGGCTGCCCGGCGGTCCCTTCAAGGGCCTCACGGCCGAGCGCTTGGCCGACTACCACGGCCCCATGTACGCCCTGTTTGAAACCGAATTTGGCGTGCGAATGGTCCGCGCCGATGAGAAAATTCGCGCCGTGTTGCCCGACGAAGCCCAAAGTCAATTGCTCAAAGTGGGTGCTGGCACACCTTTGTTGAGCGTTGAGCGGGTGGCTTACACCTACAACGACACCCCCATGGAGCTGCGGCGCGGCATTTACAGAACCGAAAGTCACCACTACCACAATGCCCTGAGTTAACCCCTTTGGCAAGCGCCCAAAATGCCCCAGCACAGTTCATGTGCAATGCTGGTGTCAGTTTGTTGCGCTGCAATAGAATCCACTCGTCTGTCATCCCATCACGAACGCGTTATCTCCAGAAAGTACCTCAATGACCGAACTCTCTCGAAAGCGGCCCGAATTCCGCAACATCAACGCTCTGAAAGACCTGCCCACTTACCGCCTTCCTGCGGCCGGCATCGTATCGATCCTGCACCGCATCAGCGGCTTTTTGATGTTTGCTCTGATGCCTTTCATCATCTGGATGTTTGACAATTCCATCAGTTCAGAGATTTCATTCGCCAAATTCGCTGCAGCCTTCAATGTAGGCCTGGGTTTTGTGCCCGGTTGGTTCATCAAATTGGTGGCTTTGGCCCTGATTTGGGCTTATTTGCACCACTTCATTGCTGGCTTGCGCCACCTGTACATGGACGTGTGCCACGCCGTGACCAAAGAATTTGGCAAATCGTCTGCCATCGTCACATTGGTCCTCAGCCTCGGCCTGACCGCCGTGTTGGGCGCCAAGATGTTTGGTCTGTACTGATCAGCCCACCAGAACAACAAGAAGGAAACTGACCTATGTCGACCGTCAACTACGGCTCTAAACGCATCGTCACTGGTGCTGGCTACGGCTTTCGTGACTGGCTCGCGCAACGCGTGACCGGCACCCTCATGGCCCTGTTCACTGTGATCTTGTTGGCCCAGGTGATCTTCACCACAGGCCCGATAGGTTACGAGGAATGGGCCGGCATTTTTGCCTCTCAGTGGATGAAGGTCTTGACCTTCTCCGTCATCCTTTCCCTGCTGTACCACGTCTGGGTGGGCATGCGTGACATCTGGATGGACTACGTCAAGCCCTTGGCTGTGCGTTTGGTCCTGCATGTGTTCACGCTGGTCTGGCTGATCGGCTGTGCTGGCTGGGCTGTGCAAGCCCTCTGGCGCCTGTAATGTGACCGCAATTGCGCTGAACTCATACCAAGATTGAGAAAACATGAGCTATACCAAAGATCAAATCACCACCCGCAAATTTGACGTCGTGATCGTCGGTGCCGGTGGTTCGGGCATGCGTGCCTCGCTGCAACTGGCCCGTGCTGGCCTGAATGTGGCCGTTCTGTCCAAAGTCTTCCCGACCCGCTCGCACACCGTGGCGGCGCAGGGTGGCATTGGCGCCTCGTTGGGCAACATGTCTGATGACAATTGGCACTACCACTTCTACGACACCATCAAGGGTTCTGACTGGCTGGGCGACCAAGATGCCATCGAATTCATGTGCCGCGAAGCGCCCAAGGTCGTCTACGACCTGGAACACATGGGCATGCCTTTTGACCGTAACCCAGACGGCACCATTTACCAGCGTCCGTTCGGCGGTCACACCGCCAACTACGGTGAAAAACCCGTGCAACGCGCTTGCGCTGCTGCTGACCGCACCGGTCACGCCATGCTGCACACGCTGTACCAACAAAACGTGGCCGCCAAAACCAGCTTCTTTGTGG
>JBJOIR010000093.1:0-6462 GCA_046047055.1 Pseudomonadota bacterium
GCCGACGTGGTGCGTCTGCGTGGCAGCATGCCCATTGAGCACACCCTCGCCAAGCGCGGCGCTGAAAAGCTCTGGGAAAAAGTCAACGGCGGCGCCAAGAAAGGCTACGTCAATGCTTTCGGCGCCATCAGCGCTGGCCAAGCCATGCAACAAGCCAAAGCTGGCTTGGAAGCGGTGTACCTGTCGGGTTGGCAAGTTGCCGCTGACGGCAACACCTCTGAAACCATGTACCCAGACCAGTCGCTTTACGCTTACGACTCTGTGCCCACCATGGTTCGCCGCATCAACAACACCTTCAAGCGCGCAGACGAAATTCAATGGGGCCGCGGTATTGAGCCAGGCAGCAAAGAATTCATCGACTACTTCTTGCCTATCGTGGCTGACGCTGAAGCCGGTTTCGGTGGTGTGTTGAACGCTTTCGAATTGATGAAAAACATGATCGCAGCGGGTGCCGCTGGTGTTCACTTCGAAGACCAATTGGCTGCGGTGAAAAAGTGCGGTCACATGGGTGGCAAAGTATTGGTGCCCACACAAGAAGCCTGTGAAAAGCTGATCTCTGCGCGTTTTGCAGCAGACGTCATGGGCGTGTCCACCATCGTATTGGCCCGTACCGATGCCGAAGCCGCCAACCTGATCACTTCAGACCACGATGCCAACGACAAGCCTTTCTTGACTGGTGAGCGCACACAAGAAGGTTTCTACCGCGTTAAAAACGGCCTCGAGCAAGCCATCAGCCGCGGTGTGGCTTACGCCCCTTACGCTGACTTGGTGTGGTGCGAAACCGGCGTGCCCGACATTGGCTTCGCTCGCGAATTCGCGCAAGCCGTGCATGCCGCGTGCCCTGGCAAGTTGCTCTCGTACAACTGCTCGCCATCTTTCAACTGGAAGAAAAACCTCAACGACAGCCAGATCGCTTCTTTCCAAGACGACCTGTCTGCACTGGGTTACAAATACCAGTTCATCACTTTGGCCGGTATCCACATTAACTGGTTCAACACCTTCCAATTCGCCCACGCTTACGCACGCGGCGAAGGCATGAAGCACTACACCGAAATGGTTCAAGAGCCTGAGTTCGCAGCACGCGACAAGGGTTACACCTTCGTGTCGCACCAGCAAGAAGTCGGTGCTGGTTACTTCGACGACGTGACCACCGTGATCCAAGGCGGCTCGTCCTCTGTGAAAGCATTGACCGGTTCCACCGAAGAAGAGCAGTTCCACTGATCTGCACAACCAGCGCCTTTGAAGGCGCTGTCTGGATCAAGCCACCTGATGCGCAAGTGTCGGGTGGCTTTTTTGTTGGGTTTCGCGACCGCTTATTTTTATCGCGATGTGTTGCCGTTGTTTGGTGACTTAATCTTGTTCGCCCTTGACTGTAGCGATGACTTCGGATCGGTTAATCAATGCCACCAAGGCATCTGCGACTTGGGCTCGCCGGTCTGCATAGCCGTGGTAACTGGCTTTGCCGCAGGGGGCTGTCCATTTGTTGCCGCCCAGGACGGTGATGAGTCGGCCTTCTGGCGCATGTTTTTTGGCGTAGTTGTAAGGCGTGAAGCTGCACAGGTCATCTCGGTGGTGCAAATAAAAATAGGGAACGCTGACTTCGGCGTGGGGAAAACGGGTCAAGGACGATGCGTAATTTTGATAAGGGCCCGAGCCTGCGATGGTTTGGGATGCGGAGTGAATGGCGCCTTGAATTTCGCCCCGATTGAGCCGAAGTGACAGCCAATGGCTGCTCACTGCGCCATAGCTGTGTCCCATGATGGTGATGTGTTGGATCGCTTTGCTGGCCTTCAATTGGGAGATAAGCGCCGCCACATCTTGGGCATGCTGCGGGCTTGAACGGTAGTTGTCATCGCAAGCGGTGGGGTTAGAACCTCTGACGCCCCATTGGTCGGTTGGGCAGTCAACGGTGACGGTGGTGATGCCTGCCGCATGCAAAGTAGGTGCCATTTCTTGCACATGCTCTTGCAAATACATGAAGCTGGGCCTGCCCATGACTTGTTCGATTCTTGGAATGCCCGGCCATCCCGGGAAAATCAAAAGCGCTTTGCCGTTGGGTTTCGCGGGGGATTCCACCCATGCTGAAATGACCACGGGTTTGCCGTTGGCTTCTCGTGATAAATCAACGGTCAGCACTTCGTTCGCCAGGGCATGTGACATGAGTGCAAGTTGAATCCAGAGGAGGGTGATGATTAGGCGCATAAATTTGCTCTTTGATCAGGGTTGAGCGGAGTGGCTTGACCGCCTCGGCATCGTAGAGGATTTGGCGCGATGTGGGCGAGGGCGGCGTAAAATGCGCCCCTGGCGTTTTGACATTTCCTCCAAGCGTGGCCTTTGCCGCGCTTTTTACTTACAGACACATGGTTCAGATCACTCTTCCCGACGGTTCTTTGCGTGAGTTTCCCGGCCCAGTCACTGTGGCAGAAGTCGCTGCTTCGATTGGCGCTGGCTTGGCCAAAGCGGCCCTCGGTGGCAAAGTCAATGGCCAACTGGTGGACACCAGCTTCAGCATGTCGAGCCATGCTCAGCTGGCCATCGTGACCGCCAAAGACCCCGAGGGGTTGGAGTTGATTCGCCACTCCACAGCGCATTTGTTGGCTTATGCGGTGAAGGACTTGTTTCCTGAGGCGCAAGTCACCATTGGCCCCGTCATCGAAAACGGCTTCTATTACGATTTTTCATACAGCCGGCCTTTCACCCCAGAGGACTTGCAGCAGATTGAAAAGCGCATGACCGAGCTGGCCAACAAAGACGAGCCAGTGGTGCGCCGGGTTTTGCCGCGCGACGAGGCGGTGGCGTTCTTTAAGGGCATGGGCGAGCAATACAAGGCCGAAATCATTGCCAGTATTCCTGCAGACCAAGAAGTCAGCCTTTACCGTGAAGGCAACTTCGAAGATTTGTGCCGAGGCCCCCACGTGCCCAGCACCGGCAAGCTCAAGCATTTCAAGTTAATGAAAGTGGCTGGGGCTTATTGGCGCGGCGACAGCAAAAATGAAATGTTGCAGCGCGTTTATGGCACCGCTTGGGCCAGCAAAGAAGACTTGCAGTTGTATTTGACCCGACTGGAAGAGGCAGAAAAGCGTGATCACCGCAAATTGGGCCGCGAGCTGGACTTGTTCCACATCGATGAGCATGCACCGGGTTTGGTGTTTTGGCACCCCAAGGGCTGGACGGTTTGGCAGACGGTCGAGCAGTACATGCGTCAGGTGTACCGCAGCAGTGGCTACCAAGAAGTCAAGGGTCCTCAGATCTTGGACAAGACGTTGTGGGAAAAGACCGGTCACTGGGACAAGTACCGTGACAACATGTTCACCACCGAGTCCGAAAAGCGGGACTACGCGCTCAAGCCCATGAACTGCCCGGGTCATATTTTGATCTTCAAACAGGGCATCAAGAGTTACCGAGATTTGCCCCTGCGCTATGGCGAGTTTGGCCAGTGCCACCGCAATGAGCCCTCGGGTGGCTTGCACGGCATCATGCGGGTGCGCGGCTTCACGCAAGACGATGGGCACATTTTCTGTACCGAAAACCAAATCTTGCCGGAGTGCGACACCTTCACCAAGGTGCTCAAAAAGGTGTATGCCGACTTCGGCTTTACCAATATTCTTTACAAAGTGTCGACCCGCCCTGCAGCGCGCATTGGCTCGGATGAACTTTGGGACAAGGCCGAAAAGGCGCTGATGGACAGCTTGCGCTCGTCGGGCTGCGAGTTTGTGATTTCCGAAGGGGATGGCGCTTTTTACGGTCCCAAAATCGAATACACCCTGAAAGACGCGATTGGCCGTGAATGGCAATGCGGCACCATTCAGGTCGATTTCAACTTGTCTGAGCGCCTGGATGCCGAATATGTGGCCGAAGATGGTTCACGCCAACGGCCCGTGATCTTGCACCGCGCCATTGTGGGCAGCATGGAGCGATTTATCGGTATTTTGGTCGAGCAGCATGCCGGCGCCTTGCCTACTTGGCTGGCTCCGGTCCAGGTCTCGATCCTGAATATCACCGATGCGCAATCCGATTACTGTCAGGAAATTGCCGCAAAATTGCAAAATTCAGTGTCAAATCAAGGCCTTAGGGTCGAATTGGACCTGCGGAACGAGAAAATCACGTATAAAATACGAGAGCATTCGTTGCAAAAGCTGCCTTACATCCTTGTCGCTGGCGACAAAGAGAAAGCAGCAGGTACCGTCGCAGTGCGCGCCCGAGGTAACAAAGACCTCGGTGTGATGTCGATCGATGCGTTCATTGAACTCATTGCTGCCGACATCGCTTCTAAAGCCTGAAGGTGATTTTCGCCACAAGCTTTGGCCCGTGGGCACAAAGATGGATGGGCTGCATGTTGCAGTTTTGTTCCGTAAAGGATTGAGTCATCGCTACCGAATTTCGTGATCGTCGCCAACGCGAAGAACGTAAACACCGTTTGAACCGTGAAATCATGGCCCCTGAAGTCCGTGTTTCCGGCCCTGAAAACGAGCCGATGGGCATTTTGTCCCTGGCTGAGGCCCTCCGCCTTGCGGGTGAAATGGATGTGGACTTGGTGGAAATTGCCGCCACGGCCACCCCGCCGGTTTGCCGCCTCATGGATTACGGCAAGTTCAAATACCAAGAGCAAAAGCGTGCGGCAGAAGCCAAAGCCAAGCAAACGGTCATTGACATCAAAGAGGTCAAATTCCGTCCCGGTACCGATGATGGTGACTACAACATCAAGATGCGCAACATTCGCCGGTTTTTGGCGGATGGTGACAAATGCAAGATTACGCTGCGATTCCGTGGCCGCGAGATCACCCACCAAGAGTTGGGCATGGACTTGCTGAACCGGATTCGCGATGAGTTGGCAGATTCGATTGTCGTTGAGCAGTTCCCAAAGCTCGAAGGCCGTCAAATGATCATGATGATCGCGCCAGGTCGCAAAAAGCCGGTCTCAGGCAAAGCAGCAGATGCTGCAGCGCCGACAGAATCGGTTTAAACCAGAATTTGGTCTGCTTTCGGGCAGATCAAATCAAAAGCTCTTTTCGGAGGGCTTTTGTTAAAAGTGGCTCGGGGCCAACAAGGCTGCAAAGATTTTGCAGACGCCTCACGAGCACAATTAAAGGAGCATTGATATGCCCAAGATGAAGACCAAAAGCAGTGCTAAAAAGCGCTTCCGTGTTCGTCCAGGTGGAACCGTTAAACGCGGCCAAGCCTTCAAACGTCACATCCTGACCAAGAAGACCACCAAAAACAAGCGCCACCTTCGCGGTGCAGTGGCTGTGCATGAGACCAATATGGGTCACATCGCACAAATGCTGCCCATGGCTGGCCTGTAATTACTGACGAACAAGGAGAAAAACTATGCCTCGCGTTAAACGTGGTGTAACGGCACGCGCCCGTCACAAGAAAGTCCTGGCCCTTGCAAAAGGTTTCCGCGGTCGCCGCGGTAATGTCTTCCGCATCGCCAAACAGGCGGTGATGAAGGCCGGCCAATATGCTTACCGTGACCGCCGCACTAAAAAGCGTGTGTTCCGTCAGTTGTGGATTGCCCGTATCAACGCCGCCGCGCGTGAATGCGGTCTGACCTACAGCCAGTTCGCCAATGGACTGAAGAAGGCGGCTATCGAAATCGACCGTAAGATGCTGGCGGATATCGCTGTGCACGACAAGGCCGCTTTTGCTGGCATCGTGAACCAAGTCAAAGCCAAATTGGCCGCAGCTTGAGATCATGAGTGGCATGGTCCTTTGGGGTCATGCCGCGCACTCGATCAAGGGGATTGAGGCTCGCAACAGCTTCAATCCCTTTTTTATTTTGAACCTCACCCCCTCCACACCATGAACGAGCTGGACACCCTGGTCGAATCCGCACGCCAGAGTTTTGCGCAGGCACTGACACCTGCCGACCTTGAAAACGCGAAGGCCCTGTATTTGGGCAAGGCCGGGCGCATCACCGAGATGATGAAAGGCATGGCCGCTCTGAGCGTGGACGACAAGAAGACCCGCGGTGCCGCCATCAACATCGCCAAGCAGGCAATTGAGGCGGCCTTGAATGAGCGTCGCCAAGCCTTAGCAGACGCCGAATTACAAGCCCAACTCAAGGCCGAGGCCTTGGATGTGACATTGCCCGGACGCAGTGGCAATTTGGGTGGTTTGCACCCCGTTTCGCTGACGCTGGAGCGGGTAGAGAATATTTTTGGCTCCATGGGCTTCGAAGTGGCGCAAGGTCCAGAAATCGAAACCGATTGGTTCAACTTCACGGCGCTCAATACTCCTGAAGACCATCCAGCCCGTTCGATGCACGACACCTTCTATGTCGAAGGTGGGCATTTGCTGCGCACCCACACCAGCCCCATGCAAATTCGCCATGCCGTGCAGCACGTGAAGCGCTACAAAGCGCAACTCGATGCGGGCCAAGGGATGCCCGAGATTCGCGTGATTGCGCCCGGCCGCACTTACCGTGTGGACAGCGATGCCACCCATTCGCCCATGTTTCAC
>JBJOIR010000094.1:0-6409 GCA_046047055.1 Pseudomonadota bacterium
GGCTACGGCAAAGCATTTGGCATGGACGTGGTGATTTGGGGCAGCGATGAATCTCGCGCCAAAGCCAGCCAAGACGGTTACCGCGCTGCCACGAGCCGCAGTGCCTTCTTTGAAGAAGCCGATGTTTTGTCGCTGCACCTGCGCTACAACGATGCCACCAAAGGCATCGTCACTGGCGATGACTTGAGCTTGATGAAACCCACGGCTTTGTTTGTCAACACCTCGCGCGCAGAACTGATTGAGCCCAACGCCTTGATTGGCGCCTTAAATCGGGGTCGTCCCGGTTTGGCCGCAGTTGACGTTTTTGAGTCCGAGCCCATCTTGCAAGGCTCTGCCCTGTTGAGGCTTGAAAACTGCATTTGCACACCGCACATCGGTTACGTTGAAAAAGACAACTACGAGTTGTACTTCGGTGCCGCTTTCGACAATGTGGTCAATTTCATCAAGGGCACGCCCACCAACATCGTCAATCCGGGCTCACTGCAAGTGCGCCGCTGATCGTTCTCTTTTTCTCTCATCCCACTGTCGATTGACTTCTCCAGCATGACACTCGCATTTTCTAAAGTCGCCATCATTGGTGCCGGAGCCATGGGCCGCGGCATTGCCCAAATCGCCGCCCAAGCGGGCAGCCACGTCTGGTTGTACGACACGCAAGCCGAGGCCGTGGCCAAAGCCCAAGAGGCGGTGTTTCAACAATGGGACAAGCTGCAAGAAAAAGGCCGCCTCGCGCCCGAAGCCGTGGCCGACCACAAAGCCCGACTGCACGCCGCGGCCAGCCTGAATGACTTGGCCGAATGCGAGTTGGTGATTGAAGCCATTGTGGAGAAGTTGGACATCAAGAAAAGCCTGTTCAGCGAGCTTGAAAAGGTTCTGTCGCCCTCGGCCACGCTGGTCACCAACACCTCGTCGCTCTCGGTCACGGCCATTGCCGCGGCATTGCAGCGACCCGGCCAGTTTGCGGGCTACCACTTCTTCAATCCGGTGCCCCTCATGAAGGTGGTTGAGGTCATTGCCGGCTTGAAAACCGACCCTGCCGTGTGCCAACGCCTGTCTGACTTTGCGCGCCAAATGGGGCACACCCCCGTTCAAGCGCAAGACACCCCCGGCTTCATCGTCAACCATGCGGGTCGTGGCTACAGCACCGAAGCCTTGCGCATCGTGAGTGAAGGAGTTGCCGACTTTGCCACGGTGGACCGCATTTTGCGCGACCAAGTGGGCTTCAAACTTGGCCCCTTCGAGTTGTTTGATCTCACCGCCTTGGATGTGTCGCACCATGTGATCGAGGCCATTTACCACCAGTATTACGAAGAACCACGCTACCGCCCCAACGTCATCACGGCACAACGCTTGGCCGGCGGTGTGGTGGGCAAAAAGGTTGGCGAAGGCTTTTACAAATACCAAGACGGCAAGGCCCAAGTGCCCGCCGATCAAGCGGTTCCCAGCGTCGACAACATGCCCCCCGTGTGGGTTTCGCCGCGCGCAGCACGCCGCATGGAACTCTTGCAGTTACTGAAAGACTTGGGGGCCAAGATCGAAACTGGCGCTTCGCCTTCGCCTGAGGCCTTGACCCTGGTGGCCCCCTTGGGCTTTGACATCACCACTGTGGCCGTGGTCGAGCGCTTGGACCCTGCACGCACCCTGGGCATCGACATGTTGTTTGACGACGCCTCCACCAAGCGCCGCGTCTTGGCCACCAACCCCGCCACCCGCAGCGACATGCGCGATGCCGCCCACGCCTTGTTTGCGCGAGATGGCAAAGCGGTCTCGGTCATTCGAGACAGCGGTGGCTTTGTCACCCAACGCGTGGTGGCGACCATCGTGAACATTGCATCTGACATTTGTCAGCAACGCATTTGCACGCCGCAAGACCTGGAGACCGCCGTGACCTTGGGCCTGGCCTACCCAATGGGTCCCCTGGCCATGGGCAACCGTTTGGGCCCTGACAGCGTGCTGGAAGTGCTGTTCAACTTGCAAACCGTTTATGGCGACATGCGCTACCGCCCCAGCCCTTGGCTGCGCCGGCGTGGTGCCATTGGTTTGTCGCTCATGCACACCGAAGACTGAACGCACGCAGCGAAAGAGTTTCCATGACCGCCCAATTGCTCAGCACCAGCGAAGGTCAGACTTTGGTTCTGACCCTCAGCAACCCCGAATTTCGCAACGCCCTTGGGCCCGAGATGTACGCGGCCGGGGTCGAGGCCCTCAATGTGGCCGAATCCAGCGCCGAGGTGCGCAGTGTCGTCATCACCGGCGCCAATGGCATCTTCAGCGCCGGTGGCAATTTGCAGCGTCTGCAAAACAACCGCCAGTTGCCGCCTGAACACCAAGCGCAGAGCATCGAAGGTTTGCACAACTGGATCGAGGCCATTCGCACCTTTCCCAAGCCCGTGATAGCCGCCGTAGAAGGCCCTGCCGCGGGTGCTGGTTTTTCGCTGGCATTGGCTTGCGACATGATCGTGTCGGCGCGCAACAGCGTGTTCGTCATGGCCTACAGCGGCATTGCACTCTCGCCAGATGGTGGCGGCAGCTGGAGCTTGTCGCGCACCCTGCCACGCCAATTGGCCACCGAGTTGCTCATGTGTGGTGAGCGCGTTGGGGCCGAGCGCTTGCACGAATTGGGCGTGGTCAACCGACTCACGGACCCGTCCCAAGCTTTGAATGAAGCCCTCAAGCTCGCCGCCTTTTTAAACGGGCGTGCACCCAACGCTTTGACCAGCATCAAGGAGTTGTTGTCCGATGCCGATGGCAGCAACTTGACCTCGCACTTGGCACGTGAGCGCGATCACTTTGTGAAAAACTTACACCACGCCAACGCAGGCATTGGCATTGCAGCATTTTTGAACAAACAAACGCCGCAATACGAATAAGCGCCTGGTCCCGCAGGCGACAAAAACCCCTTCATCAGTCACTGAAAAGACAGCCCATGGACGAACCCATTCTGACAATGGAAGAAAGAGAAGCGATCAACAGCGGTCGCTGGTTTTCTAGCCTTTCACCTTCACTACGGCACGACATACTTCGATGCGCTTACGTCAAACGTCACAAAGACGGCGACATGCTCGCGGCACGGGGAGACCCACCCGAGCAATGGATTGCCTGCGCCAAGGGCGCGGTGCGCGTGAGCTCGACTTCGGTTTCGGGCAAGCAGATCACGCTGACCTACGTCGAGCCGGGCATTTGGTTTGGCGACGTCTCGATCTTCGACGGGGATCGGCGCACACACGACTGCTATGCACACGGCGACACCACCACTTTGAACGTGGCCAAAGCCGACTTCAAGAAAATTCTGTCGCAACACGTCGAGTTTTACGAGGCGATGCTGCGCTTGCAGTCGCGCCGCATTCGCCAACTCTACGGATTGGTCGAGGACCTGAACACCCTGCCCTTGCGTGCGCGTTTGGCCAAGCAACTCAACCATCTGTTGCGCAGCTATGGCGTGCCGAGTTTGTCGGATGCCAAAGCGGTGCGCATCAGTTTGCAACTGGCGCAAGAAGAACTGGCGCAATTGCTGGGCGCTTCGCGTCAACGTGTCAACCAAGAGCTCAAGCAAATGGAACGCGAACAAATCATCCGCATCGAACCGGGCGGCTTGGTGGTGCTGGACCGGGAAGGTTTGTTGCAAATCGTGAACGCGGACAACTGATCACCCCCATTTGCAAGAACGCCCGCTGGCCACAGCGCAAACAGGTGCCCCATGACCTCTTTTGATCATTTTGTGGGCACCCGGCCAGTCTCCGGCGCTCACGCATTCGACACACTGGCCCTCGAAAATTGGCTCGGTGCCCACCTGCCCGGTTTTGCAGGGCCCTTGAGCGTAGAAATGTTCAAGGGCGGGCAATCCAATCCCACGTACAAACTCATCACCCAACAGCGCCAGTATGTGATGCGGGCCAAGCCCGGTCCAGTGGCCAAACTGCTGCCCTCGGCCCACGCCATTGAGCGCGAATTTGCGGTCATGAACGGCTTGCACAACACCGATGTGCCGGTGGCCCAAATGCACAGGCTGTGCGAAGACGAGTCGGTCATTGGGCGGGCTTTTTATGTCATGGAGTTTGTCCAAGGCCGCGTGCTGTGGGACCAATCTCTGCCGGGTATGACCCCTGCCGAACGCGCGGCCATCTATGACGAGATGAACCGGGTGATGGCGGCTTTGCACAAAGTCAACTTTGCCGCCCAAGGCCTCGGCCAGTACGGCAAACCCGGCAACTACATTGAGCGACAAATTGGCCGCTGGAGCAAGCAATATGCGGCCTCGGTCACGCAACCCATTGCCGAGATGGACCAACTGATCGAGTGGCTGCCGAAAAACATCCCGGCCAGTGCCAAAGACGATGCCTTGGTGAGCATCGTGCATGGCGACTACCGCCTCGACAACCTGATGTTTCACCCCACCGAGGCCCGCGTGTTGGCGGTTCTTGACTGGGAACTCTCGACCTTGGGTCATCCGCTGGCGGACTTCAGCTACCACTGCATGGCCTGGCACATCAGCCCCGGCACCTTCAGAGGCATTGGCGGGCTCGACCTGAACGCGCTGGGCATTCCGCAAGAGGCCGACTACATTCGCCGCTATTGCGACCGCACGGGCTTCACCACCCCAGAGGCGTTGGCAAAAGACTGGAATTTTTATCTGGCCTACAACATGTTCCGCATTGCCGCCATTTTGCAAGGCATCGCCAAGCGCGTTGAAGACGGCACCGCCTCGAGCGAGCAAGCCAAAACCTCTGGCGCCGGCGCACGCCCCATGGCCGAACTGGCTTGGCGTTTCGCTTGCCAAGCCTAACCAAACCCACAACTTCACCCCAAAAACCTCAGGAGAAAGACCATGGATTTTGAATACAGCCCCAAGGTCAAGGACATGCAAGCCCGTTTGTTGGCCTTCATGGACGAACACATTTACCCCAATGAAGCCCGCTTCTTTGAAGAAATTGCCGCCAACCGCGCCAAAGGCAATGCGTGGGTGCCGACCCAAATTGTCGAAGAGCTCAAGCCCAAAGCAAAGGCCGCAGGACTGTGGAACCTGTTCTTGCCCAAATCAACACGAGCACCACAAGGTTTGTCGAACCTTGAGTACGCACCGCTGTGCGAAATCATGGGACGTGTGCCGTTTGCCGCTGAAATTTTCAACTGCTCAGCTCCCGACACTGGCAACATGGAAACGCTGGAGCGCTACGCCAGCGAAAGCCTGAAAGACGAATGGCTTGAGCCCTTGCTGCGCGGCAAAATTCGCTCGGCCTTCCTCATGACCGAACCCGATGTGGCCTCGTCCGATGCCACCAACATTGAATGCGAGATTCGCCGCGATGGTGACCACTACGTCATCAACGGGCGCAAATGGTGGTCCTCGGGGGCAGGCGATCCCCGTTGCGCGGTTTACATCGTGATGGGCAAAACCAACCCCGATGCAGGACGCCACGAACAGCAATCGATGATTGTCGTGCCGGCCAACGCGCCCGGCATCACCGTGGTGCGCGCTTTGTCGGTGTTTGGCTACGACGACGCGCCGCACGGCCACATGGAAGTCGTGCTCAAAAATGTGCGTGTACCCGTTGAGAATATTTTGTTGGGTGAAGGCCGTGGCTTCGAAATTGCGCAAGGTCGCTTGGGACCAGGCCGCATTCACCACTGCATGCGCACCATCGGCATTGCCGAGCGCGCCCTCGAATTGATGTGCCAGCGGCTCAACACGCGTGTGGCGTTTGGCCGCGAAGTGGCTCGCCAGACAGTGTGGCAAGAGCGCATTGCCGAGTCGCGTTGCATGATTGAGCAAGCGCGCTTGTTGACCCTCAAAGCCGCCTACATGATGGACACGGTGGGCAACAAAGTGGCCAAGGCCGAAATCGCCATGATCAAAATCGTGGCGCCGCAAATGGCCTGCCAAATCATCGACTGGGCCATTCAAGCGCATGGCGGCGGCGGCGTGTCGCAAGACTTCCCCTTGGCCTACGCCTACGCGCACCAACGCACTTTGCGCTTGGCCGATGGCCCTGACGAAGTGCACCGCAACTCGTTGGCCAAACTCGAGTTGGCCAAACACCTGGCCATGCCCGGCGACATTCAGATGCCCATCACCCGCGGCGCCTGACCTTCAGCCCCGCTTTTTGCCGCTTTCTCTTCGCGTTTGCCTGGCGCCTTTGCGGCCACAACGCCACGCGGAGGGAAAGTTGGATAAAAAAACGCGCAGAGATGCATTTCTGGCGTGACTTTTTTATCCCCAGCGTCAAGAACGGGCTGTTTGAGGGTTAGAATATCGGCTGTCGGAGCGTAGCGCAGCCTGGTAGCGCATCTGCTTTGGGAGCAGAGGGTCGCGAGTTCGAATCCCGCCGCTCCGACCATTTCCCTGAATATCTTGTCTGATCATTCCAACTTGTGTTTCTCAAGACACAAGCCATAAAAAAAGGCCCTTCAGGGC
>JBJOIR010000095.1:0-6324 GCA_046047055.1 Pseudomonadota bacterium
CCCCTGCCTCGCTCAGGTCTTGTTGCGCAATTCGCGGCGCAGAATCTTTCCGACCGGGGTTTTGGGCAGCTCGTCACGGAATTCGATCACACGTGGTTGTTTGTAACCGGTCATGTTCTCGCGGCAATAGGACATGATTTGCTCTTCGGTGAGGTTGGGGTCTTTTTTGACCACCACCAACTTCACGGCTTCACCGGTTTTGTCATCTGGCACGCCAATCGCCGCGCACTCCATTACGCCCGGGCAGGCGGAGGCAACTTCTTCGACTTCGTTAGGGTAGACATTGAAGCCACTGACCAAAATCATGTCTTTCTTGCGGTCGACAATCTTGAAGAAGCCACGCTCATCCATGATGCCCACATCGCCGGACTTGAAATACCCGTCTGCGGTCATGACCTTGGCGGTTTCATCGGGGCGCTGCCAGTAACCCGCCATCACTTGAGGGCCTTTGATGGCGATTTCGCCAGGTTGACCAGGCGTGATCACTTCGTTGCCGTCGTCGTCCAACAACTTCATCCAAGTACCGGGAATGGGCACGCCAATGGTGCCGGTAAATTCGGTACTGGTGGTGGGGTTGCAACTGGCCGAAGGGCTGGTTTCAGACAGGCCATAGCCTTCGCAAATGGGGCATCCAGTTTTCTCAAGCCAAAGCTTGGCCACATTGGGTGTCACGGCCATGCCGCCACCCAAAGACACTTTGAGGTTGGACCAGTTGACGGTGTTGAAATCGGGGTGATTCGCCAAACCGTTGAACAAGGTGTTCACAGCCGGGAAACTGTGGAACGTGTGCTTGGCCAGCTCTTTCAGCACAGCAGGCAAGTCACGCGGATTGGGAATCAAGATGGTTTTGCCACCATAGCGCATCGACAGCATCATGTTCACCGTGAAGGCGAAGATGTGGTACAGCGGCAGGGCGCACACGGAAGTGGGCTGCTGCCCTTCGGGAATGCGCTTCATGACGGGCGCGTTCCAAGCCTCGGATTGCAACACGTTGGCAATCAGGTTTCGGTGCAGCAACACCGCTCCCTTGGACACACCGGTCGTACCGCCGGTGTACTGCAGCACCGCGATATCGTCGGCGTGCAGATCGGGCTTTTGGAAAGGCAATTGCTGACCTTTGGCCAAAGCGTCATTGAAGCGCACGGCCTGGGGCAAATTGAACGGTGGCACCATCTTCTTGACGTTGCGCACCACATAGTTCACCAAGGTGCCCTTGAGCAATCCCAGTCGGTCACCCATCGACGCCAGCACCACGTGTTGAACCGGGGTTTGGCCGATGCATTTTTCTAAAGTGGCTGCAAAGTTTTCAATGATCACGATCGCCTTGGAGCCTGAGTCCTTCAATTGGTGCTCCAGCTCGCGGGCGGTGTACAGCGGGTTCACATTCACCACCACAAAACCGGCACGCAAGATGGCCGCCACCACCACGGGGTACTGCGGCACGTTGGGCATCATGATCGCAATGCGGTCGCCCTTGTTCAAGCCCAAAGATTGAAAATAGCCGGCCATGGCCAAGCTTTCACGGTCTGTTTGGGCATAGCTGATGTCTTTGCCCAAGAAACTGTACGCGGTGCGGTTGGCGTACTTGGCAAAGCTCTCATCGAGCAATCCGACCAGCGAGTTGTATTGCTGGACATCGATGTCTGCGGGCACACCCTCGGGGTAACTTTTTAGCCAAACGGGATTCAAGTTCATGTCAGGTTCTCCTAAGTTTCAGTCTACCGTAGATCTGACAGAAAACTGACGATGCCCAATCAGGGTTTACGCCAAAAAAAAGCGGAAGAAATCATTCTTCCGCTGGTACTTTAGCCCCCATAAAAAGGGCGGAAGTTTTCTTATGCCTTCAGGGCCGCCAACACCTCGTCCAGCATTTTCTTGGCATCGCCAAACAGCATGCGGTTGTTGTCTTTGTAAAAGAGCGGGTTGTCCACGCCGGCATAACCACTGGCCATGGACCGCTTCATGACAATGCTGGTGCGGCCTTTCCAGACCTCGAGCACTGGCATGCCGGCAATCGGGCTGGTGGGGTCGTCTTGCGCCGCAGGGTTAACGATGTCGTTGGCGCCAATGACCATGACCACATCGGTGTCCGGGAAGTCGTCGTTGATCTCGTCCATCTCCAGCACGATGTCGTAGGGCACTTTGGCCTCTGCCAACAAGACGTTCATGTGGCCTGGCATGCGGCCGGCCACCGGGTGGATACCAAAACGCACATTCACGCCACGGTCACGCAAGGTCTTGGTGATGTCGTTGACCGTGTGCTGGGCTTGGGCCACGGCCATGCCGTAGCCCGGCACGATGATCACACTCTTGGCATCACGCAGCAACTCGGCTGTTTCGCTGGCGCTGACCGGCACCACTTCGCCTTGCGGCTCAGCAGCGGCCCCACTGGCTTGGGCTGGTTTTTCAGCACCACCGCCAAAGCCACCCGCAATCACGCTGATGAAGTTGCGGTTCATGGCATTGCACATGATGTAAGACAAGATGGCGCCCGATGAACCCACCAACGCACCCGTCACGATCAGCAAGTCGTTGCTCAACATGAAACCGGTGGCGGCTGCAGCCCAGCCTGAGTAGCTGTTCAACATGGATACCACCACGGGCATATCAGCACCGCCAATCGCCATCACCATGTGAATGCCAAAGAGCAACGCGATGACCGTCATCACGATCAAGGGGGTCATGCCACTTTGCACGTCGTGGGCATTGACAAATTCACGGCCAAACCAGATCACCACCAACAGGCCCAACAAATTGAGCCAATGGCGCGCGGGCAGCAGCAAGGGCTTGCCACCGATCTTGCCGTTCAATTTGCCAAACGCGATCAAAGAGCCCGAGAAAGTGACGGCCCCAATGAGGATACCGATGTAAATTTCGACTTCGTGAATGGCTTTTTCGGCGCCGGTGTACTGGATCGAAGTGTCCACATAACTGGCAAAACCCACCAAACACGCGGCCAAGCCCACCAAGCTGTGCATCAAGGCCACCAACTCGGGCATTTGCGTCATCTTGACGGTCTTGGCGGCGTACAAACCGACGCTGCCACCAATGAGCAAAGCGCCCACGATCCAAGGGATACCGGCAGCCGCTACGCGTGGTCCAAAAATGGTGGCCAACACCGCCAGCGCCATGCCGATGATGCCGTAGAGGTTGCCGCGACGCGACGTTTCGGGGTTGGACAAACCACCCAAGCTGAGAATGAAGAGGATTGCGGCGCCCAGATAAGCGACGGTTGCCAGACTGAAGGACATGGGGTGCTCTTTTCTTTATCTGTGGAGGACAGGGCCGAAACCCTGCCCCTGAGTCATTACTTGCGGAACATGGCGAGCATGCGACGGGTGACCGCAAAGCCACCAAACATGTTCACCGCGGTGAGCACAATGCCTGCAAATGCGAGCCATTGAATGAGCTGATCAGGACGGCCATTGGTGCCCGCTTCTGGCGGGAGTATTTGCACCAGCGCACCGATCACGATGATGCTGGAAATGGCATTGGTCACGCTCATCAGCGGCGTGTGCAATGCGGGGGTCACATTCCAAACCACCATGTTGCCAATGAAACAGGCCAACACAAATACCGTGAAGTGGCCCAAAAAGGCAGGAGGGGCATAAGCGCCAATGGCCCAGAACGCCAAGGCGCCCAAGCCAAACACCACCGCCAAGGTCTTGGCCGGCATGGGGCCACTGCTGCCGTGGCCGTGGCCACCCTTTTTCTCAGCCACTGCCACCGCCGGCTTGGGTGCGGGTTTGGGGGCTGCAGCCAAAGGCGGTGCAGGCCACGTGATTTCGCCATCTTTGACGACCGTCAGGCCCCGGATGGCATCGTCTGCCATGTTGACGTTGACGATGCCGTCTTTGGTCTTGCACAACTCTTCGGTCAAACGGAACAAGTTGGTGCCATAAAGTGTGGAGGACTGGCGGGCCATGCGCGAAGCCAAATCGGTGTAGCCGACGATGGTCACGCCGTGTTTGACCACGGCTTTGCCGGGTTCGGTGAGCTCGCAGTTGCCGCCTTGCTCGGCGGCCATGTCCACAATCACGCTGCCGGGCTTCATGCTTTTCACCATCTCGGCGGTGATCAACTTGGGCGCCGGTTTTCCGGGAATCAACGCGGTGGTGATGATGATGTCGACTTCGCGCGCCTGCTGGGCATACATCTCGCGCTGCGCAGCCTGAAAGCCTTCGCTCATGACCTTGGCATAGCCGCCGCCGCCCGAGCCCTCTTCTTCGTAGTCCACCTTGACGAACTCGCCGCCCAATGAGACCACTTGATCGGCCACTTCGGCACGGGTGTCGTTGGCGCGCACAATGGCGCCCAAACTGGCAGCGGCGCCAATCGCGGCCAAGCCAGCCACACCAGCCCCTGCGATGAACACCTTAGCGGGAGGCACTTTGCCGGCCGCTGTGATTTGGCCATTGAAGAAACGACCGAATGCGTTGGCCGCTTCCACCACGGCGCGGTAACCACTGACCCCCGCCATCGAGGTCAAAGCGTCCATTTTTTGAGCGCGACTGAGGGTCCGGGGCAGCGCATCAATCGACAGGGCCGTGACCTTTTTGGCGGCCAGCTGTTGCATCAAATCGGGGTTTTGGGCAGGCCACAAAAAGCCCACCAGCGTCTGCCCAGCGTGCATCAAAGCCACTTCTTCGGCGACCGGCGCACGCACCTTGAAAACAATGTCACTGCCGCTCCACAACGCCGCCGCATTGGGGGCAATGGTCGCACCGGCTTGCACATAGTCGGCGTCGGACAGGTCTGCGAGGTCACCCGCGCCTTGTTCCACCACCACCGAAAAGCCGAGTTTGACCAATTTGGTCACCACATCGGGCACGGTGGCGACGCGCTTTTCGCCGGGGAAAATTTCTCGCGGCACGCCAATGCGTTGCGGCGTTGGGGCGTTTTCGCCTGTTTGCATGACTGTCTCCTCGCTCAATTCACAAAAAATGGCCAATATGTCAGCTTAACCCAAGTCATCGTTTTGAAGACGCGGACAAGCCCTGTCTGACCGCGCAATCGCAAAAAACATCAAATATCAGCCAGTTCTTATATTTAACATGGGCAAGCTATTTTTTAGCTGACAAATGCGCGACCCCAGCGGCGTTTTGTATGGGTCGCATCATAATCATGCACATGGACACGCGCTGGAAACCCAATGTCACCGTCGCAGCAATCATCGAAAAACAGGGCCGCTACCTGTTGATCGAGGAGCACACCGTAGAGGGTTTGCGGTTGAACAACCCTGCCGGGCATCTGGACCCAGGGGAATCGCCCGCCGAAGGTTGCGCGCGCGAAGCCTTAGAAGAAACGGCGCACCCCTTCAAACCCACGGCTTTGGTCGGCATTTATCTCTCGCGCTTCCAAAGACAGGCCACGGGCGAAGACATCACCTATGTCCGAATGGCTTTTTGCGGTGAACTCGGCGATTTGCAGCCCCACCTCAGTCTGGATGAGGGCATTGTTCGCACCCTGTGGATGACCCCAGAGGAAGTGCGCGCCAGTGCGGCTCGGCACCGAAGCCCTCTTGTTTTGCGCTGCATTGAGGACCACCTCAAAGGCCAGCGCTATCCGCTGGAAGTGATTTACACCGACCCGGCTGTGGCCCAGCCTTTGGGCTGAACCCCTTGCACCATGTTGGCGACATCAAGCACTGGCGTGCGCTCATGAGGGGTTGGAAGCGACTCGTGTTGGCGGTTTTGTTGGTGATCGCCCCTGTGCACGCGAGCCTCGCGCAGTCGAGCACCTTGGGCAAAATCAACCGCGAATTGGTCGAGTCGGTTTTTGTAGAAATTTGCAGGTTGGACATTCAACAACCTGAGACAGTGATGCGCCAGGCGATTTTGGAAACCGGCTGGATGCGTGCGCCTTTTCTGATGAAACGGAACAACCTGTTTGGCTTTCGCAACACCACCTATCTGGTGTTTGACGAGTGGCAAGACAGCGTGGCTTATTACAAAGCTTGGCAAGACAAACATTACCGGGCGAACGAACACAAAGATTACAGTGCGTTTTTAAGAAGCATCCGGTACGCCAGTGCCGGTTACACCGAGCATCTGCGCAAGATTCGATGGGAACGACCCTGTCCGGCTCAAGCGCCAGACAGCAGCGCTCTCAGCCCCGGCCTCGAACCTCCTGCGGCGTCGGCCTCAGACGCAACTCAATAGGCCGCGACCCACTGCTACGGCCATTGCAATTGCCATTGCCGGCCGTGACTCGGTCAAACTATTGCGGCTTTTTGGCATTGTTGGATTTGGACTTGGCGGCTGAAGTCGACTTGGCTGATTTGGCAGATTTAGCCGTTTTGGATTGGGCTGACTTTGCCGACGC
>JBJOIR010000096.1:0-6316 GCA_046047055.1 Pseudomonadota bacterium
TTGCCCAAGCTCTTGGACATTTTTTCGTTGTCCACATTGATGAAGCCGTTGTGCATCCAAAAGCGCGCCAAGGGTTGACCATTGGCGCCTTCGCTTTGGGCGATCTCGTTTTCATGGTGAGGAAACTGCAAGTCCGCGCCGCCGCCATGGATGTCAAAGGTTTGCCCCAATAACTCGCAGGCCATGGCCGAGCACTCGATGTGCCAACCCGGCCGGCCAGTACCAAAGGGGCTTTCCCATTTGACATCTTCAGGCTCACTGGGCTTGGCACTTTTCCAGAGCACAAAATCCAAGGGGTCATTTTTTTCGGTTTCTACCGCCACACGCTCGCCGGCGTTCAGTTCGTCCAGCGATTTGCCGGACAACTTGCCATAGCCTTCAAATTTGCGCACGGCATAGTTCACATCGCCGTTGCCCGAGCGGTAGGCCAAACCTTTTTGTTCCAGGGTGCCGATCATGCGCAGCATTTGAGGCACGTAATCGGTGGCGCGAGGCTCGTGCTGTGGGCGCTCGATACCCAAGGCGTCGGCGTCTTGGTGCAAGGCGTCGATCATGCGATCGGTCAGGTGGCGAATGGTTTCGCCGTTTTGCAAAGCGCGTTTGATGATCTTGTCATCGATGTCGGTGACATTGCGCACATAAGTCACTTTGAAGCCACTGGCCTTGAGCCAGCGCTGCACCACGTCAAACGCAATCATGGAGCGGGCATGTCCCAAATGACACAGGTCGTAGACCGTCATGCCACAAACGTACATGCGCACATGCCCAGGCTCGGCCGGAGAAAAATCAGAAACAGCACGGCTCAGCGTGTTGAAAATGCGCAGACTCATGTCAAATCAAAAATAGGTCGGAACAAAAGAACAATAGGACAGCGCCCGAATCTGTTCGGGGCCCAGCAAGAAAAACCAGGAATTTCACCGTCAGTGGGCCTGCGTGACACGGGGGCAGCAGGGCTTTCTGGCAACCGTTTGGCCGTATGGCCTCCGTTACAATCGCTTTCAGTATATCCCCGTCAGGGGCCTCGCTCCCACTTGATGGGCTGCCCAGATTCGATACTTACGGCGCGTATGCACTCACTCCTCCACATCGTCCTGTCTTGCTTCTTGCTCACGGTGAGTCTGGGTGCAAAAGCCGATATTTACGGCGATGTGAACCAATTGGTTCGCACGGAGCAATGGGCCAAGGCCCGCACCCAAGCCGAAGCGCACCTCAAGACCCAACCCACCGATCCGCAAATGCGTCTGTTGCTCAGCCGCATTCAAGACGGGCAAGGTCAAACAGCCGCCGCCATGGAGACACTGCAAAGTTTGACGCAGTCGTTTCCAGAATTGCCCGAACCCCACAACAATTTGGCTGCATTGTTCGCCCGCCAAAACCGCTTTGCCGAAGCGCTGTTGGCCTTGCAAGCCGCCGTTCGTGCGCGCCCTGATTACGCCACCGCCCTCGAAAACATGGGTGATGTCTACATCATGTTGGGCATCCAGGCTTACCAAAGTGCCTCTCAAGCCGCACCTTCACAACCGCGCATTGGCAACAAACGCCTTGCCGCTGAGCAGTTGTTGAAATCATCGGCACCTTGAGCCTGCTTCAAAAATTGGCCGTACTTCACTTTGCCCTTCACTTCGCCATTCATTTCACCCTTTACTGATCCCGCCATGAACCGTTTTCGTTTTTTGCGCACCTTCGGCACGTTTTGGGCTTTGACTTTGTCAGTGCCTCTGCTGCTGTCGTTACCTGCTGCAGCCCAAAGCTCAGCCGTGAGCAAAGTCCGTATCAGCACTTCGGTGGGGGACATCGAGGCTGAGTTGTATGCCGACAAGGCGCCCAAAACCGTGGCCAATTTTCTGCAATACGTGAGTGACAAACACTACGACGGCACCGTTTTTCACCGCGTGATTGCAGGCTTCATGGTGCAAGGCGGGGGCTACGACGCCCAGTACAAAGAGAGAAAAACCCGCGCCCCCATTCAGCACGAAGGCCGCCAGTCTTTGGCGGCCGGCCTGAAAAACACCACCGGCACTTTGGCCATGGCGCGCACCAACGACCCGCACTCGGCCACCTCGCAGTTTTTCATCAATGTGGTGGACAACGCGTTTTTAGACCCCACGCCCATTCCAGATGGCGACCCGGTGGCCAAGTTTGAATACCAAGGCCGTGTTTACGAAAAAGTAGCCCGCGCCCAACTGCTGAACGCCCCTCAGTTGTTCGGCTACACCGTTTTTGGCAAAGTCACGTCTGGCATGGACGTGGTCCAAAAAATCAGGTCCACCCCCACCGCTGCGGGCGGGCCTTTCCCTTCCGATGTCCCACGGACACCGATCCTTATCCAATCCATCACATTGTTGAAATAAGCACATGAGCAACCCACAAGTAGAACTGCACATCACCGGTTACGGCGTGATCACCCTCGAGCTGGATGCCGAAAAAGCGCCCAAGTCGACTGAAAACTTCTTGGCCTACGTGAACAAAGGCCACTACAACAACACCATTTTTCACCGCGTGATTCCGGGCTTCATGGCTCAAGGTGGCGGCTTTGAACCCGGCATGGCCCAAAAGCCCACCGACGCTGCGATTGAAAACGAAGCCAACAACGGCCTCAAAAACGACAAGTACACCGTGGCCATGGCCCGCACTTCGGCCCCGCACTCGGCAACGGCCCAGTTTTTCATCAACGTGTCCAACAACAACTTTTTGAACCACACGGCTCCCTCCATGCAGGGCTGGGGCTATGCCGTTTTTGGCAAAGTGGTGAGTGGCACTGATGTGGTCGACAAGATCGAAGGCGTGAAAACCGGCAACCGCGGTGGTCACGGCGATGTGCCCAAAGACGACATCGTGATCGAAAAAGCCGTCGCACTCTGACCTCCCACCGCCATGTCGGCTGACCCTCGCACCACGGAGCCCACATGGGGCTCGCTGACGGCCCCAGCGACATGGCACACGGTCGACCTGATATCGGACCTGCATTTGCAGGCCTCCGAGACCGCCACCTTTGACGCCTGGCGCCAGTACATGGCCACCACCCCCGCCCAAGCGGTGCTGATTTTGGGTGACTTGTTTGAAGTGTGGGTGGGTGACGATGCGGCCGCCAAAGACCCTTTTTTGCAAAGCTGCGCCCATGTTTTGACGCAGGCCGCACAAAAAGCCCATGTCGCTTTCATGCCCGGCAACCGCGATTTTCTGGTGGGGCGCGGTTATTTGGCGCCATGTGGAGTGCACACATTGCTCGACCCGACCCTGCTCGAGTTGGGCACACAGCGCCTGTTGCTGACGCATGGGGACGCTCTGTGCTTGGACGACAAACCTTACCAAGCATTTCGCCTGCAAGCCCGCAATCCGGAATGGCAGCACGCCTTTTTGTCCAAGCCGTTGGCCGAACGCGAAGAATTTGCCCGCAGTTTGCGCGCCCTCAGCGAGTCACAAAAACACGAGGGCATGAGTTTTGCCGATGCCGACCCCGACATGAGTCTGTTTTGGCTCAAGCAATCCCAAGCCGATGAACTCATTCACGGCCACACCCACAAGCCCGCGACCCATGCACTGGGGCTTGGCCAACGGCATGTTTTGAGCGACTGGTCGCTGGACCATGCGCCCATCAGGGCGCAGGTCTACCGACTGCACCGCGACGGACCTGCCGAGCGGTTGAACTTGGTTTAACCCTCTGGCATTTCGAGATAAAAAAGGTAGCTCGAAAGCGGCCTTTTTAATTGCTGCGTCAATACGCTCAGCGCAGCAAATTCTTCAAGACGGTTTGCAAGCGCCGCGCCGTTGTCGGGTCGTGTGGGCCCGACAACACCTTGGACACATCTTGGCCCCAAGTCTCACTCGGACCCGGTTGGTTGCGCTGAGTCAACAACTGCAATTGCAAGGCACGGCGTTCGCTCAAGTGGTCCGCGGGGGTGGGCACCTCGGCGGCCATTTCTAAACGCAGCAAGGCGGTGGGGTTGAACGATTGGGCGGGCGTGCTGACCGCTTGCGCCCATGCTTGGCGCGTGGTGGCATTCACCGCGCGGCCCAACTCTTGGGCCGTGGGCAGGGCCTCCACTTGACGGTCTTGCCAAGCCGTCAGCAGACGGGTCAAAGTTTCACCGTGCGCTTGTGCAGCCAATTTGCGCAACGACATTTCGGCCCGCTCCATGGCTTCGCGTTGGGCACGGAATGCCGCATCGCCCAAACGTGGGCCTCTGTCTTCTCTGAAAGCACGGCCATCAGCGCGTTGGCCGCGATCACCGCGATCACCCATCCGGTCGCTCCCTCGCTCACCTGGACGGCCCATGCCCCGATCGCCGCCGGGGCGAGCGTTGCGGTCGCCCGGACGCGCGCCGGGTCGGCCATCACGCCCTGCAGGGGCTTCGGATTTCTTTTGCCCGGGACGGTCATCGCCGCGCACCGCCACCACCGGCTTGGCCGGTTTGGGCTGGGCTGGCGTTGGTGCCGAAGTGGATTCAGCGTCGCTAACGCTTTCCTCGCGATCATTGCCCTCATTCCCGATGTCACCCTCACCCACTTGGGTTGCAGTGGTGTCGGATAGGCCCTCTGCCGAGATTTCGCCCGACTGAGCGGGCATGTCCGACGCAGGTGTGGGTGCGGGTGTGGGTGTGGAGGCACCTTCGGCGTCTGAAACCGACGCTGGCGTTGACACTTGTGTTGGGGTTGGGCTTTGGCTGGGTGACTGAAGTTGGGCTTGTGCGGCTTGCCCGCGCAGCGCTGCGTCGAGTGCAGCCATGGCAGCGCGGATTTTTCCCACATCGCCGCTGGCGTTGGCCGCGTCCAAATGTTGAGAGGCTTCGAGCACGGCTCGGTCATGCGCCGACAACGGCGCGGCAGTCGTTTGGCGCTCGGTGCCTTTGCGTTGGAACGCTTCGTCCAATGGCGCGCGGAAAACTTCCCACAGCTTTTGTTCGGTTTTGCGGTCCAAGGGCACCGATTGCGCCTCGACTTGCCAACGTTGTTGCAGGGCTTTCACGGCGTCCACGCGCAAGGCGGGCGCTGCCCCCACATCACGGGCTTCTTGAATCAAGGCTTGGCGGCGGTCAATGCTGGCTTTTTGTGCGGCTTCTAAACGCGCAGCCGCGGCTTTGAGCACGCCCTTCCACTGCGATTGCATTTCACCAAATGCTTTTTCGTTCAGGTGGCCCGCATTGCGCCACCGGTCTGCAAACTGGTGCAAGGCACGCAGATGGGCGCGCCAGTCGTCGTTCTCGGCATGCGCCGTGGTCCAAGCTTTGACTTCTTCGAGCAAGGCCAAGCGTTGCGCCCGGTGGTCTGCCGAATCTTTTTTCATCTGCTCCAACCACGCGACCACGGCTTTGTAGGCTTCGTTGCAGGCCGCATCAAAGCGCTTCCAAAGGGCATGGTTGGGCAAGCCGCCTTGGTCAATTTGCTTCCAGCTTTCGCGCAATTGGCGAAGTTTGTCCTGCATTTTTCGGCCACCCAAGGCCGGCGCTTTTTCGGCATCGAGCAAGGCCTCGGCTTGGGCTACCAAGCTTTGACGCACTTGGTCGGCACGCCAGCGTTGCCAGCCCTCCGGATCACCCGCCGAGGTCAATGCCAAGTGGACTCTTTCGTCCAGCGAGGTGTCCAAATTTTTGCCGTGTGTTTTCAAGGCGGCCTGCAGTTGGGCCAAGCCATCGGCGGCGGGTTGGCTCTCGGCCACTTGTTTTTCTAGGGCCTCCAGCACCTCGGTGACGGCCTTGTTGGCTTGCTCACGCAAGGCTTGGCGTTGGGCTGCATCCATTTTGGGTTTGGCCGGCTTGGGCTCTTTGGCGGCATCGCCTGCGCCAGCAGCACCCGTGCTTGCGTTGCCCGAGGGCGAATGTGCCTCGGCCACCACTTCACCTCGCAAACGGCGAATTTCATCGGCCCACACCGGCACTGGCGGCATCGCCAGCGTGGCATCGGCCTGCGCCAGCAAAGCGGACGACAATGCCGCCGAAAAACCTTGCCAAACGGCTTGCAACTGGCTTTGCGCAGCTTCCAGTTGGGTTGGAATTTTGGCTTCCACAAAGGGCCAAACCGCGTTGTTGGTCAAATGCTGGGCTTGGTTCTGCCATTGCGTCACGTCACCCTGCAATCCAGCCAAGCCTGCCTGCGCTTCTGCGATGGGTTTGGTTGACAACACCTCAATGCGCTGCGCCAGCAAGACAGCAGCTTCGCGTTGCACCATGACTTGGTGCTGCAAATCTTCCACGCCTTTGACGACTTCAGCCAAGCGGGCCTTCAGCCCCGCCAAGGGCTCGCGCGACAACGGAGCACCGGCCTTGGCAGCATCGCGCTGCCAGGCCATGGCGTCTGCAATGTTCAGGTTGGCGGCCTG
>JBJOIR010000097.1:0-6235 GCA_046047055.1 Pseudomonadota bacterium
AATGCCGTCGTATTGGCCTTCATCCAACTTGCGCAAACGGGTGTCAAGGTTGCCACGCAAGGGCTCAATCTTCAAATCGGGGCGCAGAGCGCGAAGCAACACGGTACGGCGCAAGCTCGATGTGCCCACCACCGCGCCTTGCGGCAAATCATTGAGGTGCGCGTATTTGGACGACACCCACGCATCACGCGGGTCTTCGCGCTCCATCACACAGGCCAAGTCAAAGCCTTCGGGCAAATCCATGGGCACGTCTTTGAGCGAATGCACGGCCAAGTTGGCGCGGCCTTCTTCGAGAGCCACTTCGAGTTCTTTCACAAACAAGCCCTTGCCGCCCACCTTGCTGAGACTGCGATCCAAGATTTGGTCGCCCTGCGTGGTCATGCCCAACAGTGCCACGCTGTGGCCTTGGGCTTGCAGCAAGGCTTGCACGTGCTCGGCTTGCCACATGGCCAAGCGGCTTTCGCGGGTGGCGATGGTCAAGAAAACAGGGGAAGTAGGGGCAGTGGACAAAACAAAACTCGCTTTTTCAGGGCCACGACGCGCGTGGCGAAATCAATTGAGGCAAATGTTAGCAGGCACACCTGAGCGCCTTGGCAGGAAGCCCCCGCCAGCCCGATAAAATCTGACCTATATGACAAACCAACTCGACAAAAAATCCCAAGCCTGGTCCGCCCTGTTTTCTGAACCCATGAGCGAGTTGGTCAAGCGCTACACCGCCAGCGTGTTCTTTGACAAGCGCTTGTGGCAAGCCGACATCACGGGCAGCTTGGCCCACGCAGAGATGCTGGGCCACCAAGGCATCATCGGCAAAGACGACCAAGCCGCCATTGAAAAAGGCATGGCGCAAATTTGGTCTGAAATTGAATCTGGCCAGTTCGAGTGGAAGCTCGACCTTGAAGACGTTCACCTCAACATCGAAGCGCGCCTGACCCAACTGGTGGGCGATGCGGGCAAACGCCTGCACACCGGCCGCAGCCGCAATGACCAAGTGGCCACCGATGTACGCCTGTGGTTGCGCAGCGAGATGGACTTGATCATCGACTTGTTGGTTGATTTGCAAAAGTCACTCGTGGAAGTGGCCGAGAAAAACGTCGAGGTCATCTTGCCCGGCTTTACCCACTTGCAAGTGGCCCAGCCCGTGAGCTTTGCCCACCACCTGTTGGCCTATGTGGAAATGTTTGCACGTGACGCCGAGCGCATGAGCGACGTGCGCCGCCGCACCAACCGCTTGCCATTGGGCAGCGCTGCTTTGGCTGGCACCACCTACCCGCTGGACCGCGAACGCGTGGCCCGCACATTGGGCATGGTCGATGAACACGGCAATGCACAAGTGTGTCAAAACAGCTTGGACGGTGTGAGCGACCGCGACTTCGCCATTGAGTTCACCGCCGCCGCTTCGCTTTGCATGGTGCACATCAGCCGCATGTCGGAAGAGTTGATTTTGTGGATGAGTCAAAACTTTGGCTTCATCAAAATTGCAGACCGCTTCACCACCGGCAGCTCCATCATGCCGCAGAAGAAAAATCCAGACGTGCCCGAACTCGCACGTGGCAAAACCGGCCGCGTGGTCGGCCACTTGATGGGGCTCATCACGTTGATGAAAGGCCAGCCCTTGGCCTACAACAAAGACAACCAAGAAGACAAAGAGCCTTTGTTTGACACGGTGGACACACTCAAAGACACGCTGCGCATCTTCAGCGAAATGGTGGGCGGACAAATCAACCCAGCCACGGGCCAAAAAGAAGGTGGCATCACCGTCAACGCCCAAGCCATGGAAGACGCGGCCAAAAAAGGCTTTGCCACTGCCACCGACTTGGCCGACTATTTGGTGAAAAAAGGCCAGCCTTTCCGTGATGCGCATGAGACCGTGGCACACGCTGTGAAGGCCGCTGCCAGCCACAACTGCGACCTGTCAGAGCTGCCACTTGAAGTACTGCAAAGCTTCCACCCAGCCATCGAAAAAGATGTGTACGACTGCCTGAGCCTGCACGGCTCACTCAATGCGCGCAATACCTTGGGTGGCACTGCACCTGCGCAAGTGCGGGCGCAGATTGAGCGTCATCACAAACGACTCGCCTAAGCTGAGTAACCGAGCAAGGTGGTGAACCCATGACCGACATCCTCACCATCACCCTCAACCCCGCCTTGGACGTGCTGACCACCATCGACAAGGTGAGCGACACACACAAGATGCGCTGCGGCGCGGTGATCAAGCATCCGGGCGGCGGCGGCGTGAATGTGGCGCGTGTGCTGCACCGCTTGGGCGCGAAATGCGTGGCTTTGTATTTGGCAGGTGGTGTCACCGGCGAACGCCACCATCAACTGATGAAGGCAGAGAAAGTGCGCTGCCACGTGATGCCGATTACCGAAGAAACGCGCGAAAGTTTTACGGCACACGAAACATCGAGCGGCAACGACTTTCGTTTTGTGCTGCCCGGCCCGAAGGTGTCTGCCGCCGAATACGAAGCCTGCTATGACTATGTGGCGCAGCACATGCCCAAGAAGTTTTTGGTCATCAGCGGCGGCTTGGCACCGGGCGTGCCCGACAATTTTTATGCGCGTTTGGCAGCACTTGCTAAACAGCACGGCGTGCGCGTGGTGCTTGATGCCAATGGCCCCGCGCTGGCTGAAGCCCTCAAGGTCGGTGTGTATTTGTTCAAACCCAGCTTGCGCGAATTGCGTGACCTGACAGGCCAAGACTTGCCCGATCAACATAGCCAAGTCGCAGCCGCACAGCAACTGATTCAAAGCGGCCAAGCCGAGGTCGTGGCTCTGTCGTTAGGGGCAGACGGCGCAATGGTCATCAGTTCAAGCCAACTTTGGCTTGCCCGCGGCGTCCAAGTCAATGTGCAAACCACCGTTGGCGCGGGCGATAGCTTTTTGGGCGGGATGGTTTGGTCATTGGGCTGTGATGAAGACTTGGTCAAGGCTTTTCAGTTCGCTATGGCGGCGGGCGCAGCGGCATTACTAGCACCCGGCACATCGTTGAGCCAAGCAGCAGATGTGCATCATTTATTGCCTCGTGTGATGGTTGAGGCCATCTGAGACGCTCGCGTTAAATTATTTCATCCCTGCTGTCGCACTCTTCACAGCCCTAATTACCCACCTCGGGCTACCATGTGTCTCAAATATAGGAGACATACCATGCCCGTGATTACCAACATCGAAGACTTGCGCGTTTTGGCCGAAAAACGCGTACCCCGAATGTTCTATGACTAC
This sequence comes from Pseudomonadota bacterium, assembly GCA_046047055.1. Classification (GTDB taxonomy): domain Bacteria; phylum Pseudomonadota; class Gammaproteobacteria; order Burkholderiales; family Burkholderiaceae_C; genus Limnohabitans_A. Next base: position 3,220 of record JBJOIR010000097.1, read on the forward strand.
GCCGACTCCGGCAGCTGGACCGAGGGTACCTACCGCGCCAACGAAGCGGACTTCCAAAAAATCAAGCTGCGCCAGCGCGTGGCGGTGAACATGGAAAACCGAACGACGGCCACCAAGATGGTCGGCCTCGATGTGAAGATGCCCGTGGCCATTGCGCCCGTGGGTCTGACCGGCATGCAAAGTGCAGACGGAGAAATCAAAGCAGCTCGCGCTGCTGAGAAATTTGGCATCCCCTTCATCTTGTCCACCATGAGCATTTGCTCCATGGAAGACGTGGCCGCTGCCACCACCGCCCCTTTCATGTACCAGCTCTACATGATGCGCGACCGCGAGGCCATGGCCAACATGATTGAGCGAGCTCGCAAAGTCAAGTGCAGCGCCTTGGTGCTGACGCTCGATTTGCAAGTGATCGGCCAACGCCACAAAGATTTGAAAAACGGCTTGACTGCGCCACCCAGCCCCACCATCGCCAACATCATTAACCTGATGACCAAGCCACGTTGGTGTTTGGGTATGGCTGGCACACGCCGCCACACCTTTGGCAACTTGGTGGGCCACGTCAAAGGCGTGAGCAACATGAAGTCACTCTCCTCTTGGACCAACGAACAGTTTGACCCGCGCTTATCGTGGGAAGACGTGGCTTGGGTCAAAGCCCAATGGGGGGGCAAGCTCATCCTCAAAGGCATTCAAGACGTGGAAGACGCCAAGCTGGCCGCACAAAGCGGCGCGGACGCGATTGTGGTGAGCAACCACGGTGGTCGACAACTCGACGGCGCGCAGTCCAGCATCGAAGCCCTGCCAGCCATCGTGGCCGCTGTGGGCGACCAAATCGAAGTGTGGATGGACGGCGGCATTCGCTCTGGTCAAGACGTGCTCAAGGCTTGGGCCTTGGGTGCTCGCGGTGTGTTGATTGGCCGCGCCATGGTCTATGGCTTGGGCGCGATGGGTGAAGAAGGGGTGACGAAAGCCCTGCAAATCATCCACAAAGAGTTGGATGTGACCATGGCGTTTTGCGGCCACACCAACATCCAAAACGTGAACACCAACATCTTGCTGCCGGGCACGTTCCCCACCGCTTGATGCGCGTGAGTTGAGGCACACTTGAGGGATGACTGAAAACACAACTGCATCCACCGGCGTCAGCGGTTGGTGGCGTGCCCTGAGCATTTTTCTGGCCCTCGTGGTGTTCATTGGTTGGGCGTTCAGCGCCAGCATGTATGAGCAGTTCAAAGCGCAAATTCACCATCTAGAAGCCAAGTTGGTGGAAATCCCACAAGTGCGCGAAGTATCTGTGTTGCTGGATGAGGCACAGGCCCCTGCGATGCTGCTGACCTACGACCCGAAAAATCAAAAGCTGCAAGTGCAGCGCTTGAACGATGTGCTTGAAGGCCGCGAACAAGCCTTGCATGTGTGGGCCATCGCCGAAGACGACACCCCACGCATGCTGGGTGTGCTGACCAACAAATACAAAACCCAACAGCTCGATGTGACAGTGCAGGCCCTTGAAGGTGCGCGCAGTTTGGCCATCAGCGTGGAAAACAAAGACCGTGGTCCGCGTGACGGCAAGCCACGCCAGCCTTTGCTCTTCAAAGGTTGGTTGGTGCAAAAAGCCATTTAACTCCGGTTGGCTTCGGTGAACGGGTGAGCTGTGACCACTACTTCGCCTGACACAGCGCCTCAACGCCGCATCGCCCACCTCGACATGGACGCGTTTTACGCGTCTGTCGAGCTGCTGCGCTACCCACAGCTCAAGGGCTTGCCAGTGGTGATCGGCGGAGGTCGTCGCCGCATTGACGACATGCTAGGCCGTTTGCGTGAGGCGCACCCCGACTACGAATGGTCAGAGGACAAGCTGCAGGAAATTCCGCTCGACTTCTTTCCGCGCATCGCGGGCTACACAGGGCGCGGCGTCATCACCACCGCTACCTATGCGGCGCGGCAGTTTGGCGTGGGCTCAGCCATGGGGGTGATGAAGGCAGCCAAGCTATGCCCTGATGCCATATTGCTGCCAGTGGACTTTGACCAATACCGTCACTACTCGCAGCGCTTCAAAGCCATCATCACCGACATCGCACCGCTCATGGAAAACCGTGGTGTGGATGAGGTGTACATCGACTTCACCCATGTACCGGGCGGCCAACGCGAAGGTGGACGTGTATTGGCGCGGCTCATTCAAAAAGCCATCTTTGACGACACGGGCCTCACTTGCTCAGTGGGCGTCGCGCCCAACAAACTACTGGCCAAAATGGCGAGTGAGTTCAACAAACCCAATGGCATTTCCATTGTGGAGCCCAACGATTTGGAAACCATGATCTGGCCCCTGCCCTGCCGCAAGATCAACGGCATTGGTCCCAAGGCCGAGGCCAAACTGGCCAAGCACGAGATTCACACCATTGGCGAATTGGCCCAGCGTGACCTGTATTGGCTGATGGAGCACTTCGGAAAAAGCTACGGGGCTTGGCTGCATGATGCCGCCCACGGCAAAGACGACCGCCCAGTAGAAACCGAAAGCGAGCCGGTCAGCATCAGCCGCGAAACCACGTTTGAGCAAGACCTGCATGCCGTGCGCGACCGTGATGCACTGAGCGCCATCTTCAGCAAGTTGTGTGAACAAGTGGCCGCTGACCTGCAGCGCAAAGGCTATGTGGGCAAAACGATTGGCATCAAGCTGCGCTATGACAACTTTCAAAGCGTGACGCGCGACCTGACCCTTGAGACCCATATCAACCAGCGCCAAGCCATTCGAGCCGCTGCGGGCCAATGCCTCAAGCGGGTTGACCTGACGCGGCGTTTGCGTTTGCTGGGTGTTCGCGTGGGCTCGCTCATGAAGCTGGAAGACTGGCAAGCCCAAGGACTCAAGGCAGAAGAAGCACCCACACAGCCCTATACCGAGTCTTTGTTTGGGGATGAAATGACGCCAAAGTGATAAGCATCGTGCTCAGGCGAAAATAACAAAATCAACAAACTGGATTTTGCAAATGCACGCCCTTGAACAAAATCTAATTCGAATTTTCGC
>JBJOIR010000098.1:0-6125 GCA_046047055.1 Pseudomonadota bacterium
AAAAGGCAAACCCCCACCCAAAATTCAAACCCGCCCCAAAAGTCAATGCCAACGCGTGCTCAACACACCAACAAGTGAGTAAGCGGTGTTGGCCGCTCCTTCACAAGGTTAAGCGGTGACGACTTCCAACAAGCGGTCTAAGCCGCCAGCGTTGATGGCCACCATGGCTTGCGCGCGAACGGTGGGTTTGGCGTGGTAGGCCACCGACAGGCCTGAGACGCCCATCATCGGCAAGTCGTTGGCACCGTCGCCCACGGCGATGCATTGTTGCGGCTCTATGCCCATGAGGCTGGCGACTTCGAGCACGGTGCGGCGTTTTTCATTGCCATCGCAGGTGTCGCCCCAGCTTTGCACGACCAGTTGGCCGGTGAGTGCGTTGTTCACCACTTCGAGTTGGTTCGAGCGGGCAAAGTCGATGTTGAGACGCTCTTTCACGCGGTTGGCAAAAAAGGTGAAACCACCCGAAACCAGCAACACTTTGAGGCCAGCTTTGTGGCAAGCCGAAATCAATTCGGCAGCCCCGGGGTTGATCTTCAGGCGTTCGTTGTAGACACGCGTCATGTCGTCCAAAGTCACGCCTTTCAGCAAGGCCAAGCGGCGACGCAGGCTCTCTTTGAAATCGGTGATTTCTCCCCGCATGGCGGCCTCGGTGATGGCCGCCACTTCGGCTTTTCGCCCCACCGCATCGGCAATTTCGTCAATGCACTCAATGTTGATGAGGGTCGAGTCCATGTCAAAAGCGATCAGCTTGAACTGTGACAGTGACAAAGGGGCGGTAAAGCCCTGAATGGCAAGGCCGGGGGCAAATTCGGTGGCAGTGGTCATGTGAAGAACAGGTCAATAAATGGGGCGGTGATGGAGGTCATTCAAATGTGAGTGGCTTCAGGCAAGTTCAGCATCGGTGGTCGGCTTGCCCAAATTGCGCAACACATCGCGCACCATTTGCGCACGCATTTTGGGGTCAGGCAGCTCACGCTCAATGCGGATTTTGTCATTGCCCGCCAGTTTGATGTGCTTGTTTTTCTGAATCAAACCGATGATCGCCATCGGGTCCACAGGGGGGTTGGGCTTGAAGGTGATTTGAATCACGCCCGGCGCAGCATCAACTTTGATCACGCCATAAGGCTGCGTGAGCACCCGCAGGCGGTGCACATCCACCAAGTTGTGTGTTTGCGGTGGCAGTTTGCCAAAGCGGTCGACCAATTCTTCAAGCAAGGCATCGATCTGGTCGGTGTTTTTGGCGGTGGCCAGTTTTTTGTAAAAGCTGAGGCGCAAATGCACGTCGCCGCAATAGTCGTTGGGCAGCAGGGCAGGGGCATGCAAATTGATGTCGGTGGTGACCGACAGCGGGCTGAGCAAGTCGGGTTCTTTGCCGGCCTTGAGGCTGCGCACCGCTTCGGACAGCATTTCGTTGTAAAGCTGAAAGCCCACTTCCAGCATGTTGCCGCTCTGGTTTTCACCCAGCACTTCACCCGCGCCGCGAATTTCCAAATCGTGCATGGCCAAATAAAAGCCACTGCCCAATTCTTCCATTTGCTGAATGGCATCCAGCCGTTGAGCGGCTTGCTTGGTCAGGCCTTGAATTTCAGGCACCATCAAATACGCATAGGCTTGGTGGTGGCTGCGCCCCACACGTCCGCGCAATTGGTGCAGCTGGGCCAGGCCAAATTTATCTGCGCGGCTGATGACGATGGTGTTGGCCGTGGGCACGTCGATACCGGTTTCAATGATGGTCGAGCACAGCAAAATGTTGTAGCGCTGGGCCACAAAGTCGCGCATCACCCGCTCCAACTCGCGCTCGGGCATTTGGCCGTGGGCCACCGCGATGCGGGCCTCGGGCAAAATTTCTTCCAGCTTTTGGCGTCGGTTTTCAATCGTCTCCACTTCGTTGTGCAAAAAGTAGCATTGCCCACCGCGTTTGAGTTCGCGCAACACGGCTTCTCGGATCACGCCGGTGCCTTCGTTGCGCACAAAGGTTTTGATGGCCAACCGCCGTTGCGGTGCTGTTGCAATCACGCTCAGGTCGCGCAGCCCCTCCAGGGCCATGCCCAGTGTGCGGGGAATCGGCGTGGCGGTGAGGGTCAACACATCCACCTCGGCGCGCAGGGCCTTCATGGCTTCTTTGTGGCGCACACCAAAACGGTGTTCTTCGTCAATGATGAGCAAACCCAAATTGTGGAAATGGGTCGATTCGCTCAACAGCTTGTGCGTGCCCACCACGATGTCCACGGTGCCATCGGCAATGCCTTTCAGCGCTGCCGTGACCTCTTTGCCTGAGCGAAAGCGCGAGACTTCGGCAATTTGAACCGGCCATTTGGCAAACCGGTCTTTCAGGGTTTGGTAGTGCTGTTCGGCCAACAAGGTGGTGGGGGCCAGCAAGGCCACTTGTTTGCCCCCGGTCACGGCCACAAATGCGGCACGCAGCGCGACTTCGGTTTTGCCAAAACCCACATCGCCACAGACCAAGCGGTCCATTGGGCGGGGGCTGACCATGTCTTGAATGACGCAATGAATGGCGGCATTTTGGTCGGCGGTTTCTTCAAAGCCAAAATCATTGGCGAAGGTTTCGTAGTCTTGTGGGCTGTAGCGAAAGGCGTGGCCTTGTCGCGCCGCACGGCGCGCATAAATGTTCAGCAACTCGGCGGCAGAATCACGCACTTGTTCGGCCGCTTTGCGTTTGGCTTTTTCCCATTGGCCCGAGCCCAGTTTGTGCAGGGGGGCTTCGTCGGCGCTGACCCCGGTGTAACGGCTGATCAGTTGCAGCTGACTCACGGGCACATAAAGGGTGGCTTTGTCGGCGTATTCGAGGTGCAAAAACTCTTGCGCGGCGGGGCTGCCGTCGGCATTTTTTTCGCCCAAATCCATGTTGATCAGACCACGATAGCGTCCGATGCCGTGTTGGCTGTGCACCACCGGGTCACCTACGTTCAGCTCTGAGAGGTCTTTAATCAGGGCTTCGACATCACTGACCTGTTCTTGTTTTTTACGGCGGCGCGTGGTCGCTCCAGCGGCAAACAGTTCGGTCTCGGTGACCAGATCGATCGCGTGTTCAAACCAATGAAAGCCGCGGTTCAGGGCCGAGGTGGCCATGCCGACTTTTTCATCGCTGTCTAAAAATGCCTGCAGGTTTTCAAAGACAGGCGGCGTGAGGCCACTCGAGCGCACAAAGTCGAGCAAGCTTTCTCGGCGTCCATCGCTCTCGGCCAAGATCAAAACCCGGTTGGCGCTGCTGCGCAAGTGGGCTTGCAACCGCGCCAGGGGGTCTTCGGCGCCACGCACCACGGTCAATTCGGGCAACGCTTGCGCCAAAGTGGAGTGGGGGTCGTCATCGGTGCCTGTAGCAGCATCTCCACCTGCACCTGCACCTGCACCTGCACCTGCACCTGTGCGCAGGGCCAATTGCGCGTGTTGGTTGCACAGCCCAAAAAACTGTTCAGCAGTCAAAAACAAAGCTTCGGGTGGCAGCACCGGGCGCTCAGGGTCGCCTTGCACCAAGCGGTAGCGGTCTTTCGTGTCTTGCCAAAAGCGCTGAAAGGCAGGCTCTAAATCACCATGCAACACCACGGTGGCGGCCGCACTGGGCGACTCGGTGGTGCCACCGCCCAAATAGTCAAACACCGTGGCCGTGGCGTCAAAAAACAGCGGCAGGTAGTACTCAATGCCAGCCGTGGCCACGCCATTGCCCATGTCTTTGTAGATGCGGCTTTTGGTCGGGTCGCCCTCGAGCAATTCGCGCCAACGGCTTCTGAAGCGTGCTCGGGCCGCTTCGTCCATGGGAAACTCGCGCCCAGGCAAAAGCCGCACTTCGGGTACGGGGTAAAGACTGCGTTGGCTGTCGGGATCGAAGGTGCGAATGGAGTCGATTTCGTCGTCGAACAAATCCACGCGGTAGGGCACCAAAGAGCCCATTGGGAACAAATCAATCAGGCCACCGCGCACCGCGTATTCGCCGGGGCTCACGACCTGGCTCACATGCGAATAGCCGGCCAAGGTGAGCTGCGCTTTGAGTTGGGCTTCGTCCAGTTTTTGCTTGACCTTGAACTCGAAGGTGTAGCCGGCCAAAAAGGACGGCGGCGCCAAGCGGTACAAAGCGGTGGTGGCGGGCACCAGCACCACATCGGCACTTTCGGCGTGGTTGCGTTGCTTGATGCGCCAGAGTGTGGCCAACCGCTCGCTGATCAGGTCTTGGTGTGGAGAAAAGGTGTCGTAGGGCAGGGTTTCCCAGTCCGGAAACATCACGCAGCGCAACTCGGGCGCAAAAAAGACCAGCTCTTCCATCAGCCGCTGGGCATCGGCGGCATCGCTGGTGACGATGGCGGTCAACTTGCCGGCTTTTTTCTCGCGCGCTGCCAAAAGAGCCAGCAACACGGCATCGGCCGAACCCACGGGTCGGGGCAGGGTGAATCGTTTGCCGTTAACAAGACTGGGAAGTTGCATGACGGGGCACAAAGAAAAAATGCAAAACACCCCCCTCCGTGAGGGAGGGGGGTGGAGAAAAACGAACAATCTCGCCATTGTAGAAGCGTGCCCCAAGACCCGCCTGCGACCAAGTTGACCTTCTACAATGCCACTTCATGTCATCCACCCCCCCACTCGCCGACTTTCATGCCTTGGTGCCGTGTGCCGGTTCGGGCAGCCGTGCTGGCACCGCGCAACCCAAGCAGTACCAAACCATTGCGGGCGAGGCGATGGTCATGCACACCCTGAAGGCGTTGGCCAAGGTGCCGCTGCTGCGCCGGGGTTGGGTGGTGTTGTCGCCAGACGACGCCTTTGCTTGGCCGCAAGCCGCATGGCCCAGCCACTTTTCCCGCTTGAAATGCGGGGGGACAAGTCGGGCCGAAAGTGTGTTCAATGGCTTGTCGGCCATGCGCCAAGCGGGCGTGCCCGACCACGATTGGGTTTTGGTGCACGACGCCGCCCGCTGTTTGATCACCCCCGAAGCCGTCACACAACTGATCGAGGCATGCCGCCATGACCCCGTCGGCGGTCTGTTGGCTTTGCCTTTACCCGACACCTTGAAGTTGCACAAACAAGACGGGCAGGGCGCACGAGTTGCCCAAACCGTGCCGCGCGAAGACAAATGGTTGGCCCAAACGCCACAAATGTTTCGGCTGGGCGAGCTGCACGCTGCGCTTGAGAGGGTGGCTCATTTGGGCTTCGAGGGCATCACCGACGAGTCCAGCGCGATGGAGCGCCAAGGTTTGGCGCCGCGATTGGTGCCCGGCTCGGCACAAAATTTGAAAGTCACTTACCCGGCCGACTTTGCGTTTGCCGAAGCTGTCCTGAAAGGTCAAGCATGAACATTCGAATCGGTGAAGGTTGGGACGTCCACGCCTTGGCGCCGGACCGCAAACTGGTTTTGGGCGGGGTTGAGATCGCCCACAGCATGGGCTTGCTGGGGCACTCAGATGCCGACGTGTTGCTGCACGCCATCACCGATGCGGTGCTGGGCGCTGCTGGCTTGGGTGACATTGGCCGGCACTTTCCAGATACCGATGCGCAGTTCAAAGGTGCCAACTCGGCGGTGTTGCTGGCTGAGGCCATGCAACGCGTGCGCGCCAAAGGTTGGGAATTGGTGAATGTCGACAGCACCATCATTGCACAAGCACCCAAATTGGCACCTCACATGGCGGCCATCAATGCCTCTGTGGCCAAGGCCTTGGGTGTGAGCGTGGAACAGGTGAATGTGAAAGCCAAAACCGCAGAAAAACTCGGCCCCGTGGGGCTGGGTCAAAGCATGGAAGCGCGCGCGGTGGCCTTGCTCAAACAGGCCTGAAATCAAACCCATTTGGAAGCCAGATCACAAGCCTGGTCACAAGCTGGATCCAGCGCTTCAGGCCAGCTTGAATTTCATTTGAGCCAGCAATCCGCCGCCCGGGTTGTTGGCCAGCGACAACGTGCCGCCCATGCGCTGAACCGAGCGCTCCACAATCGTCAGCCCCAAACCCGAGCCGGTGGCCGAGGTTCGGGCTGCGTCGCCCCTGAAGAACGGTTGGGTCAGGTTTTTCAGGGTGTCGTCAGAAACGCCCGGCCCTTGGTCGCGCACCTGCAGCAGCACCCAGCCGTCTTGTTGCTCCGCTCGAATGGTGACGCGGGTGACCCCATCGCTTGGGCTTGAACCATAT
>JBJOIR010000099.1:0-6015 GCA_046047055.1 Pseudomonadota bacterium
GCGTGCGGGTCGCCGTATCGGCCCGTCGCGTGGACAAACTCAAAGAGTTGTCCGACGAAATCGTGGCCGCAGGGGGGCTCAAGCCCGTCATCATCGAGTCTGACCTGTATGCCGAAGACGCGGCTGCCAAGTTGTCGCAAGCGGCTGTGGCTGGTTTGGGGCATGTGGACATTTTGGTCAACAACGCCGGGGGTTCGCGCAGTTTCAAAGACCTGCATGTCAGCGAAGAAGCCTGGCAAGAAGCCATCACGCTGAATTTTCATCGCCCACGCCAAGTGGCCGATGCACTGATCGACCAAATGATTGCGCGCAAGTGGGGTCGCATCATCAACATCACGGGCAAGAGCGAGCCAGAGCACACCAATGGGGCTTTTTGTGCCAAGGCCGGCATTCACAGCTGGGCCAAAGGCTTGTCGCGCATGGTGGGCAAGCACGGCGTGACGGTGAATTGCGTGCCACCTGGCCGCATTCACTCCGAGCAAATTTTCCGCAACTACACCCCTGAATACCGTCAGTGGCAATGCGAAAACGAAATCCCGATGGGTCGCTACGGCGAACCCGAAGACATGGCCAACTTGGTCACGTTCTTGGCATCGCCTTTGGCCAGCTACATCACCGGCGCTGTTATTCCGGTGGATGGTGGCCTGCGTAAGTACCAATTCTGAAGTGGCGTGCCTTCTGGCATATTGAAACTTTTAAAACCAAAGGAGACATCGATGAAAAATAACGCGCGTCGCTGGATGCTGGGCACCTGCCTGACCTTGGCTGCATCCGCCCTTTTGCCCGCTGTTGCACACGCCCAGTCGGCACCTTGGCCCAGCAAAGCCATTCGGTTTGTGGTGCCGTTTGCACCCGGGGGCACCAGCGAAATTGTGGCCCGCTCGGTGGCAGCTGAGTTGACCAAACAACTGGGCCAAAGTGTTTACGTGGAAAACAAGCCCGGTGGCGCTGGCGTGACGGCCATGCAGGATGTGGCCAAGGCTGCGCCCGATGGCTACACGCTCATCCTCACGCACGTGGGCACCATGGCGGTGAACCCCTACATGCTGAAAAGCCAGCCGTACGACGTGAACAAAGACTTTTTGCCCGTCACGCTGTTGGCCAAAGTGCCCAACGTGTTCGTGATTCACCCCGACGTCCCCGCTAAAAACTTCAAAGAGTTTGTGGAATACGCCAAAGCCAATCCTGGCAAGCTGAACTATGGCTCTGCGGGCAACGCCAGTGCAGGCCACCTCGCCATGGAGTACCTCAAGCTGGTGAGCGGCATGTACATCACGCACATTCCTTACCGTGGCACGGGCCCACAGTTGACCGATTTGTTGGCCGGTCGCACGCAAGCTTCGTCGGCCGGTATGCCGGCACTGGGTGCGCACATTCGCAGTGGCAAGTTGCGCGCGATTGCCGTGGGCACACAGCAGCGCATTGCGGCCATGCCCGATGTACCAACCGTGGCCGAGTTGGGTTTCAAAGACTTTGAAACTTCGCAGTGGTATGGCATCCATGTCCCCGCTGGCACGCCGCCTGAGATCGTCAAGCGCTTGCAAGAAGAGTCGCTGAAGGCGCTCAAATCCAGCGCCGTGACCGAGCGATTTGCGACCGACAACGCGGTTGGTGGTGGTGGCCCTGCCAGTGAGTACGCGGCCTTCATCAAGAACGAGCAGCGCATTTGGAGCGACATCGTCAAGCGCGCAGGCATCAAACCCGATTGAGGGTTGTGATTTTTTTGGAGTGAACATGGCCTTGGATGTTTTGGTGATCGGCGGTGGCAATGCCGCCTTGTGCGCTGCCCTTATGGCGCGCGAAGCCGGGGCCAGTGTTCGCGTCCTTGAGTCTGCACCCAAGGCGTGGCGGGGTGGCAATTCGAGCCACACCCGCAACTTGCGCTGCATGCACGATGCGCCGCAAGATGTGTTGGTGGACGCTTATCCCGAAGAAGAGTTTTGGCAAGACTTGCTCAAGGTGACCGGTGGTTTGACCGACGAGCATTTGGCGCGGCTGGTGATTCGGCACTCGGCCACTTGCCGGCCTTGGATGGTCAAGCATGGGGTGCGTTTTCAGCCCTCGTTGTCCGGGGCTTTGCACACGGCGCGCACCAATGCTTTTTTTATGGGGGGTGGCAAAGCCCTCATGAACGCCTATTACCGCAGTGCCCAGAATCTGGGTGTTCAGATCGACTACAACGCCGAGGTCGATCAAATTGAATTGGACCAAGGCCAGTTTGTCGCCGCTTGGGTGAACCACAAGCTGCCCGATGGGGCTGTGCGCCGCGAGCGCATTGCGGCCAAGGCGTGTGTTTTGGCGGCCGGTGGTTTTGAGTCCAACCGGGAGTGGTTGCGTGAGGCTTGGGGGCAAAACGAGCGGGGTGAATACCCGGCCGACCAATTCTTGATCAGGGGCACGCGCTACAACCAAGGGGTGTTGCTCAAGCACCTGTTGGCCCAAGGTGCAGACCGCATTGGCGACCCGACACAGGCCCACATGGTGGCCATTGATGCACGCGCGCCGTTGTATGACGGTGGCATTTGCACGCGCATTGACTGCGTGTCTTTGGGTGTGGTGGTGAACCGCGAAGCCCGTCGGTTTTATGACGAGGGCGAAGATTTTTGGCCCAAACGCTATGCCATCTGGGGCCGCTTGGTGGCCCAGCAGCCGGGGCAAGTGGCTTATTCCATCATCGATGCGAAGGCCATTGGCCGGTTCATGCCACCCGTTTTTGAAGGCACGCGCGCCAACAGCCTGCCCGAATTGGCCCGCAAATTGGGGCTGGACGAGGCCGTCTTCATGCAAACCCTCAACGATTACAACCAAGCATGCCGAATGGGCACGTTTGACCACACCGCGCTGGACGATTGCCACACCGAAGGCGTGAACCCTGCCAAAACCCATTGGGCGCGGCCGATTGATACCGGCCCGTTTTATGCCTATGCGGTGCGTCCTGGCGTGACCTTCACCTATTTGGGACTGAAAACCGATGAGACCGCTGCGGTGCATTTCAACCAAGTGCCCAGCCCCAACTTGTTTGTGGCGGGCGAAATGATGGCTGGCAACGTGCTGGGCAAGGGCTACACCGCGGGCGTGGGCATGACGATTGGCACGGCCTTTGGCCGCATTGCGGGCACACAGGCAGCGCATGCCGCATTGAAGCAGGGGCATGACCATGCAAACGCTTGATGCACTGACCCAACAAGCGAAAGATTTGGCCCAAGGCGTGCTCTCAGTGCCCGAGGCTGAGGTGTCTCGGCAAATGCACATTTGCAATGGCTGCCGTTATTGCGAAGGGTTTTGCGCGGTTTTTCCGGCAATGACCCGACGCCTCGAATTTGGCAAGGCCGACATCCACTACATGGCCAACTTGTGCCACAACTGCGGGGCGTGTTTGCACGCCTGCCAGTACGCGCCGCCGCACGAATTCGCCATCAATGTGCCGCAAGCCATGGCACAAGTGCGTGGCCAAACCTACGCCGACTACGCATGGCCGCCCGCATGGGGCCGCCTTTACCAGCGCAACGGATTGACCGTGTCGCTGGCCTTGGCGTTGGGCTTGGGCTTGTTTTTGGCTTTGGCCATGTTGAAGCAAGGCACGCTCTGGGGCGCGCCCGTTGCGGGTGGTTTTTATGCGGTGTTTCCGCACAACTTGATGGTCAGTTTGTTCGCGCCCATTTTTCTTTTTGCGGTGTTGTCTTTGGGCTTGGGCGTGCAGCGCTTTTGGCGCGAAATCACACCTGCCACCAGTGGTGCAGCCTTGAGCACGCCTGCCGCCGTTGAAGCCACCGATGCGGCCTTGCGCCTGAAGTATCTGGATGGTGGGCATGGCGAAGGTTGCCACAACGAAGACGATGCCTGGACGCATGCGCGCAGGCGCTTTCACCACCTGACTTTTTACGGTTTTATGTTGTGTTTTGCGGCCACCAGTGTGGCCACGCTTTACCACTACCTGTTGGGATGGCCTGCGCCCTATGCGCTGCCCAGCTTGCCCAAATTGTTGGGTGTGGTGGGTGGCGTCAGTTTGCTGGTGGGGGCCTGCGGTTTGGCTTGGCTGAATTTGCGGCGGCATCCAGAGCATGGTGACCGCGCCCAAAAACCGATGGATCTGGGCTTTATTGCGCTGTTGGCGCTGATCAGTGCCAGTGGTTTGTTGCTCTGGTTGTTGGGCAATACAGCGGCCATGCCCTTGATGCTGGCGATTCACTTGGGCGCGGTGATGGCCCTGTTTTTGACTTTGCCCTATGGCAAGTTTGCACACGGTATTTTTCGCACGGCAGCGTTGTTGCGCTTTGCAGTCGAAAAACGCGAGCCCAACCGCTTGGGCCTTGGCGGCGAGTAAGCCTGGGTGGCTGCTGCTCGCGCCTAGGCCATGGCCAGCGTGGGTGCTGAGTGGATCACGCCGCCGCCCAAACACACCTCACCGTCATACAACACCGCGCTCTGTCCGGGCGTGACGGCCCATTGGTGCTCGCTGAAGCAGAGCTCAAAACCGGCTTGTCCTTCAGGCATTTGAATGTTTTGCAATGTGCACGGCGCATCGGCTTGGCGATAACGTGTTTTGGCAGCGTAGCGACCGGCCAAAGGCGCAACGCCTGCGCACCAACTCACGTCGGTGGCTTGCAGGGTGGGCGATTGCAACCACGGATGACCGTGGCCTTGCACCACCCACAAGGTGTTGTGCTCGATGTCTTTTCGGGCCACAAACCAAGGGGTGTGTTCGCCGCCGCCCCGTTGAGCCCCTTTGGCCTTGATGCCACCAATGCCCAAGCCTTGTCGTTGACCCAAGGTGTAAAAGCTCAGGCCCACATGTTGCCCAATGGTGCGGCCAGTGGGGTCTTTGATGGGTCCGGGCTCTTTGGAGATGTAGCGGTTCAAGAACTCTCGGAATGGGCGCTCACCAATAAAGCAAATGCCGGTGGAGTCTTTCTTTTTGGCGTTGGGCAGACCAATCTCTTCGGCGATGCGCCGCACTTCGGTTTTGTGCAACTCGCCGACGGGGAACAAGGTTTTTGACAGCTGAGCTTGGTTCAAGCGGTGCAGAAAATAACTTTGGTCTTTGGCGGGATCGAGCCCTTTCAGCAATTCGTGCCGACCGGTCTGGGCATTGAGCCGCACGCGCGCGTAATGGCCTGTGGCAATTTTTTCGGCCCCCAATCGCATGGCATGGTCAAGGAAGGACTTGAACTTGATCTCGGCGTTGCACAAGATGTCGGGGTTCGGTGTGCGGCCCGCTTCGTATTCGCGCAAAAATTCAGAAAAAACGCGGTCTTTGTAGTCGGCCGCAAAATTGACGTGCTCGATTTCAATGCCTATGACATCGGCCACGGCCGCCGCATCGACAAAGTCGATATTGGAGGAGCAATACGCGCTGTCGTCATCGTCTTCCCAGTTTTTCATGAAGATGCCGATGACGTCATAGCCTTGTTGCTTGAGCAAATAGGCGGTAACAGCAGAGTCAACGCCGCCGGACAAACCGACGACTACGCGAGGAAGTAGAGACATAGGGCGATTATCCTGTGACTGTCGGCGTGGTGTGTTTTGCGTCAAAATTGCCGATCTCCAATGGGTCTCACTTCATGAAAATGGCGTGCACTTGGTGCCCCACCCTTCGAACACTGCTGCGCGATGTGGCGCGTGGTTTGTTCATCATCACCCACAGTGGTTTGGCCATGGTGGGCTTGGGTGCGACCAGTTTGCTGCTGGCGTTTTGGCTCAATCCGCAAGGCATGCACAGCGCCGAGACCGCTGCCCTGAACTGGTTGCGTGAGCGGCAGGTGTTGTTTTCATGGTTGCCTGAGAACACAGCCGAGCGGGCCACAGCCATGAGTTTGCAAGATTTGCCCCCTTCACAAGCGGCAGTCGCGGAGTGGTTGGGGCGCAAATACAAAGTGGCGCCCGAGCCCTTGGCGGCCTTGGTGGCCGAGGCGCACCACTTGGCCAAAAAATACAAGATGTCGCCCTATCTCATTTTGTCGGTGATGGCGGTGGAGTCGGGCTTTAACCCCTTTGCCCACAGTTCGGCAGGTGCGC
>JBJOIR010000100.1:0-5755 GCA_046047055.1 Pseudomonadota bacterium
CCGCTGGCCAAGCTGTCAATGCTGGTTCGGGTCGGGTCGGGCTGGCCGCTGCTGCGCACAGGCTTGCGGTTGGGCAAGTCCAAGCGTGCAAATTGTGTGGTTTTCAAAGGGTCAATGTGGCGTGGCAATTCATCGCCATCGTTGCGATGGCGGTCTTGCCCACCGCCCTGACCCCCTTGACCGCCACGGCCACGACCCTCTGGGCGTGGACCGCGTGGTGCGGGACGGCCTTGGCCATCTGCACGGTTGTCAAAACGGGGATCACCGCGTTGCTCTTGGCCTCGGCCGCCTTCACGCTGGCCATCGCGGCCACCTTCGCGGCGACCATCGCCTTGGCCTTCAAAGCGTGGGCCCCCTTGAGGGCCATTGCGGCGGGAGGGCGGAGGGCCGTTGCGCGATGGACGCGGCTGACCTTGGCCTTCGCCACGACCTTGACGTGGGCCTCCCGTAGAGCCCCCCGCGGCTTTGTTGTCGCGGATGCGTTGCATCATGTCTTGGCGAGCGGCCTTGGCGGCTGCAGCCATGACGTCGCGGCTCGGTGGCTTGCCCGCGCCGCCCCATAAGGTTTGACGACCCATGGCAATGGGTTCGGCCACTTCGCCGGCATCGGGGCCAAAGCCCTCGAGCAATTGAACCGGAATTTCTTGCTTGGTGAAGCGCTCAATGTCCATCATGAAGCCTTCTTCGTCCAGACACACCAGGCTCACCGCTTCGCCACTGGCGCCCGCGCGGCCAGTGCGGCCAATGCGGTGCACGTAGTCTTCAGACACGTTCGGAATCTCGTAGTTCACCACGTGTGGCAAGTCTTCGATGTCGATACCGCGCGCCGCAATGTCGGTGGCAACCAAGGCGCGAATATCGCCGCTCTTGAAGCCTGCCAGCGCTTGTGTGCGGGCGGTCTGGCTCTTGTTGCCGTGCAAGGCCATGGCCTTGACGCCATTTTTGGTCAAAAAGTCGGCCACATTGTTGGCACCAAACTTGGTGCGGGTGAACACCAAGACTTGGCTCCAGTCGTGCTTTTGGATGATGTGCAACAGCACGTCTTTTTTCTTGTTGCGACCGACAGGGTGAATCACTTGGGTGATGCGCTGAACGGTGGTGTTGCTGGGCGTGACCTGAATGCTTTGAGGGTTCTTCAACAAGTTGCCGGCCAATTCGCGAATCTCGTCACTGAAGGTGGCCGAGAACAACAAGCTTTGTTTTTCTTTGGGCACCAGCGCCAAAACTTTTTTCACGTCATGGATGAAGCCCATGTCCAGCATGCGGTCGGCTTCGTCCAAGACCAAAATTTCAATGCTCGACAAGTCCAGAAAACCTTGACCTTGCAAGTCCAACAGACGACCAGGAGTGGCGACCAAAATGTCAACACCACGTTTGATTTTATTGATCTGTGGGTTCATGCCCACGCCGCCAAAAATCACGGTGGAGTCGAGCTTGAGGTATTTGCCGTAATCGCGCACCGACTCCTCGACCTGTGCAGCCAATTCGCGGGTTGGGGTGAGCACCAAGGCGCGGATGGCTTTGCCGCCAAAGCGGTTTTGGCCCGCTTCGCTCAGGCTGAGCTTGTGCAACAAGGGCAGGGTGAAAGCGGCTGTTTTGCCGGTGCCAGTCTGAGCGCCTGCCAACAAATCTTGTCCGGCCAGCACGGCTGGAATGGCTTGGGCTTGAATGGGGGTGGGGGTGTCGTAGCCGAGTTCGCGCACGGCTTGCATGATGGCCGGGGCCAGATTCAATTCTTCAAAGTTCATTTCATCGAGCGCCATCTCCGGCGCAGGTCTCGGCTCATTCAACTGCGGTTGGCAGTGTCCAGTGTTGGCCGATGGGTCTTGGGGTGGGCATGGAAACCGCAGGCGCTTGTTTTGAGCGTTGCCTGGATCAGGCCCCAGCAGAAGTGCTGATGTTGTAGCAACTGGAGGCTGCAACGGGGGTGATTGTCGCACAAAGCATCCATCAGCCTGTAGCAGTCACCTTCGGGTCATGGGTTCAAACCCCAATTCAAAGTGTGGCAATGGCGTTCTAGACTGATTGCACTTTTGTTTTTACATCCGCTTTGGACCCGACCCCATGCCGTTGCACTCATTTGACGATCGCCGCCATTTCTTAAAAACCGCAGCCGCTGTGGCTGCCACCACGGCGTTGGGGCCCGCTTGGGCACAAGCGGGCAAGTGGCCCGCCAAACCCATCCGAATCGTGGTGGCGTTTCCGCCCGGCGGCCTGACCGATGCCTTGGCGCGCAGCTATGGCGAGCACCTGTCAGGCAAGCTGGGTGTGCCGGTTGTGGTGGACAACAAACCCGGCGCGGGGGCCATCATCGGCATCGATGCGGCGGCCAAATCGCCTGCCGACGGTTACACCTTGGTCATGAGCACATCGGGCACGTTTTGGCAAAACCGAATTTTGTATTCCAAGCTGCCCTACAACCTCGACAAAGACCTGACCCCTGTCACCGTGTTCCCTTCGGGGCCTTTGGTGGTCGGTATTCACGACAAAATTCCCGCCAACAACATGGCCGAATTCGTCGCGTGGGCCAAAAAGAACCCCACCTCCATGGGCACCTACGCCCCGGGGTCTTATCCGCACATGGTGGCCGACCAGACCAACCGCACCCAAGGCACACAAATCCAGTCGGTGCATTACCGGGGCGAGGCGCCCATGTGGCTCGATGTGGCTTCAGGCCAGTTGCAGGTGGCGGTGGGCAGCTATTTGGCTTTCAATGCTGTGGCCTCAAGAGGCGTGCGCCCAATTGGCGTGACCGGCAGCTACCGCTCGCCCAAGTTGCCCAACGTGCCCACGCTCATGGAGCAAGGCGACACCGCCAAGCTGGTGACCCTTGAGGGCGGTCTGCCCTTGATGGCCCCTGCGGGCACACCCGAAGCCGTGTTGAAGTTGCTGGCCGATGAAGCGGTGGCTTGGTCCAACACCGACAAAGCGGCCAAACTCCGCGAGACCTTTGCCATTCCCAACAAGCCGAAAAATTTGGCCGGCACCCGAAAAGACTGGGAAGCCGAAGTGCCCGTCTGGATCAAATTGGCCGTGGACTTGGGTATCAAGCTCGATTGACCAGAGGGTTCAGGCGGAAAAAGGGTTCAAGCCAGTGACCTGCTGATGTGCTGACGGATCTGCCAACGCAGAAGTCGCGGTTTAATCTCGGCTTATGAGCAAAACAGACCAGATGAGTTTTTTCGGTTTCGAGCCCGAAGCCGGCGGGAAACCCGCCAAGCCGGCCAAGGCCTCGCAACCTGTCAGCCCCACCGCCGCGGCAATCCCCACGGGTGTCACCACTGCTGTGCCCACGCCCACGCCCACATCTTCAGGCGCGTCAATCGCCGATGCCGAAGGCATGGCCCAAGTGCTGGCGCAGCACCCTGATTTTCGGGTGTTGCGCCGCTTGGTCCCGCAAACGGACTACGGCAATGTTCAGGGCCAAGCCACGCAACGCGTGATCGTGCTGGACACCGAAACCACCGGGCTCGACAGCAAAAGCGAAAAAGTCATCGAGCTGGCCATGTTGTCGGTGTTGGTGGACAGCGCCACCGGTTTGCCGGTTGGCCCCGTCACGGTTTACGAGTCGTTTGAAGATCCGGGCAAGCCCATTCCGCCAAACATCACCGAGATCACAGGCATTGACGACAGCATGGTGCAGGGCCAACGCGTCGACGATGCCGCCGTGACTGCGCTGGTGCAAGCGGCCGATTTGGTCGTGGCGCACAACGCTGGCTTTGACCGCCCGTTTGTCGAGGCGCGTTGGCCTGTGTTTGCAGGCAAATCCTGGGGCTGCTCATTTCAGGGCATCGACTGGAAAAAAGAGGGCAGTGGCTCGGCCAAATTGGAATTTTTGGCGTCTGAGCGCGGCTGGTTTTACGACGCGCACCGGGCGCAGGTGGACTGCCATGCGCTTTTACAAGTGCTGGCTTCGCCGCTGTCGGATGGACAAAGTGGGCTGGCACGCTTGTTGGCAGGAGCCGGTCAGACGCGCTACAAGTTGCGCGCTACGGGTGCCCCGTTTGAAGCCAAAGACAAACTCAAGTCGCGTGGCTACCGGTGGGACGGCGAAGGCCGCGTTTGGTGGTGCCAACTGGCTTCAGACGAATTGTTGGACGCCGAATGTGCTTGGCTGCGCTCCGAGGTCTATGGCCAGCGCAGCGCACGGGTGCAACTCGAAGCGATGGACAGCCGGGTGCAGTTTTCTAGCCGTTCGGGTCCGCTGAGCGAGCGTTCGGTTTGATTTTTTCGGGCTCAGCGCGACAAGCTGGGATAATGCCGAGTTGCAATCGCCGCGCCTGATACCGTCAGCAGGCTAGCGGTGCAGAGCCGGCGCCCTTGGGGTGCCCGGTCTCCGCCTCCTTTTATTCAGGTTTACACATGGCTCAATACGTATTTTCGATGAACCGGGTTGGCAAAATCGTGCCGCCCAAGCGTCAGATTCTCAAAGACATTTCGCTGTCTTTTTTCCCCGGGGCCAAGATTGGCGTGCTGGGCACCAACGGTTCGGGCAAGTCCACGTTGCTCAAAATCATGGCGGGCATCGACAAAGAAATCGAGGGCGAAGCCATTCCCATGGCGGGCCTGAAGATCGGTTATTTGCCACAAGAGCCCCAGCTGGACCCGACAGAAACCGTGCGCCAGTCGGTGGAAAACGGCATGGGCGAAATCAAGGCCGCACAAGCCCGCCTTGAAGAGGTATACGCCGCATACGCCGAAGAAGATGCCGACTTTGACGCGCTGGCCGCTGAGCAGGCCAAGCTGGAGGCGATCATCGCCACCGCTGGCGACGCTTCTGACCACCAACTCGAAATTGCCGCTGACGCTTTGCGCCTGCCCCCATGGGATGCGGTGATTGGCAACCTGTCGGGCGGTGAAAAGCGCCGTGTGGCGCTGTGCCGTTTGCTGCTGTCGCGCCCCGACATGTTGTTGCTGGACGAACCCACCAACCACTTGGACGCCGAATCGGTGGACTGGCTGGAGCAGTTCTTGCAGCGCTTTTCGGGCACCGTGGTGGCCATCACCCACGACCGCTACTTCTTGGACAATGCAGCCGAGTGGATTTTGGAACTCGACCGTGGCCATGGCATTCCCTACAAAGGCAACTACTCCACTTGGTTGGAGCAAAAAGAAGCCCGACTGGAGCAAGAGCAGCGCACCGAAGATGCCCGCACCAAGGCCATGAAGAAAGAATTGGAGTGGGCCCGCGCCAACCCCAAGGGCCGTCAAGCCAAGAGCAAGGCCCGACTGGCCCGTTTTGAAGAGCTGAGCGACTACGAATACCAGCAACGCAACGAAACGCAGGAAATCTTCATTCCTGTGGCTGAGCGTCTGGGCAACGAAGTGTTCGAGTTCAACAATGTCAGCAAGTCCTTTGGCGACCGCATGCTGATCGATAACCTGAGCTTCAAGGTGCCTGCAGGCGCCATCGTGGGCATCATTGGCCCCAACGGCGCGGGTAAGTCGACGTTGTTCAAACTGATCTCGGGACGCGAGCAGCCTGACAGTGGTGAAGTGAAGATCGGCCAGACCGTGAAGATGGCCTTTGTGGACCAAAACCGCGACGACTTGGACAACAACAAAACCGTGTGGGAAGACGTTTCGGGCGGCTTGGACATCATCAACGTGGGCAAGTTCCAGATGGCCAGCCGTGCGTATTGCGGCCGTTTCAATTTCAACGGCGGCGACCAGCAAAAGAAAGTCGGCATGTTGTCCGGCGGTGAGCGTGGTCGCTTGCACTTGGCCAAGACCTTGATTGAAGGCGGCAACGTGT
>JBJOIR010000101.1:0-5107 GCA_046047055.1 Pseudomonadota bacterium
CGTCAAACTTTGCAGCGTCTCCATGGCGACGGCAGTTTGGCCTTGTCCGTCTTGTATGCGGCTGAGCAACAGACGCATTTGCGGATCGGTGGGTTGGCTCTTGAGGTGCGCTTCGGCTTGGGTGCGTGCCTTGGCCCACTGCTCCGTGCGAACCAATTGGTTCACATCGCCGTAAATATCGGCTTTTGCACCCAGACTCACCGTGAGCAAGAGGCAAGACAGGACGATGTGGAGGAGTGAGTGCATACGCGCCGTAAGTATCGAATCTGGGCAGCCCATCAACTGGGAGCGAGGCCCCTGACGGGGATATACTGAAAGCGATTGTAACGGAGGCCATACGGCCAAACGGTTGCCAGAAAGCCCTGCTGCCCCCGTGTCACGCAGGCCCACTGACAGTGAAATTCCTGGTTTTTCTTGCTGGGCCCCGAACAGATTCGGGCGCTGTCCTTTTGATGTTTTGTTCCGCCTATTCTTGATTTGACATGAGTCTGCGCATTTTCAACACGCTGAGCCGTGCTGTTTCTGATTTTTCTCCGGCCGAGCCTGGGCATGTGCGCATGTACGTTTGTGGCATGACGGTTTACGACCTGTGTCATTTGGGCCATGCCCGATCCATGATTGCGTTTGATGTGGTGCAGCGCTGGCTCAAGGCCAGTGGCTTCAAAGTCACTTATGTGCGCAATGTCACCGACATCGATGACAAGATCATCAAACGCGCTTTGCAAAACGGCGAAACCATTCGCCACCTGACCGATCGCATGATCGACGCCTTGCACCAAGACGCCGACGCCTTGGGTATTGAGCGCCCCCAGCACGAGCCTCGCGCCACCGATTACGTGCCCCAGATGCTGCGCATGATCGGCACCTTGGAACAAAAAGGATTGGCCTACCGTTCGGGCAATGGCGATGTGAACTATGCCGTGCGCAAATTTGAAGGCTATGGCAAGTTGTCTGGCAAATCGCTGGACGAGCTGAATGCCGGCGAGCGTGTGGCGGTAGAAACCGAAAAAAACGACCCCCTGGATTTTGTGCTCTGGAAAAGTGCCAAGCCCAGCGAGCCCGAAGATGTCAAATGGGAAAGCCCCTTTGGTACGGGCCGGCCCGGTTGGCACATCGAATGCTCGGCCATGGCCTGCGAGTTGTTGGGGCAAACCTTTGACATTCATGGTGGCGGCGCTGACTTGCAGTTTCCGCACCATGAAAACGAAATCGCCCAAAGTGAAGGCGCCAATGGTCAGCCCTTGGCGCGCTTTTGGATGCACAACGGCTTCATCAATGTGGACAACGAAAAAATGTCCAAGAGCTTGGGCAACTTTTTCACCATTCGCGATGTGTTGAAAGAGTTCGACGCCGAGACCGTGCGTTTTTTCATTGTGCGCAGCCATTACCGCAGTGCCCTGAATTACAGCGATGTGCACCTGAACGACGCCAAAGGCGCACTCAAACGCCTGTACACCGCTCTGCAAGCCGTGCCGCCCGTGTCTGTGCGCATTGACTGGGCCGACCCAATGGCCGCTCGCTTCAAGGCCGCCATGGACGAAGACTTTGGCACCCCCGAAGCCGTGGCCGTGTTGTTTGAGTTGGCCAGCGAGGTCAACCGTACGGGCTCTGGAGAAAAGTCAGGCTTGCTGAAAAGTCTGGGCGCCTTGCTGGGATTGTTGCAAACCGACCCCACGGTCTACCTGCAATCGGGCGTAGGCTTGGGCGAAGACGCGATTCAGGCGCAAATTCAAGCCCGCGCAGAGGCCAAAAAAGCCAAGAACTTTGCCGAAGCCGACCGCATCCGCAACGACTTGTTGGCCCAAGGCATCGTGCTGAAAGACTCTGCCACCGGCACCACGTGGGAGGCCGTTCAGTGACAGCGCCCGTCGTTCCCGTGACCCCCGCCTATTGGGCCGAGGCTTGCGCGCACCTGGCCAAAAAAGACCGGGTCATGAAAAAACTCATCCCCCAGTTTGGGGATGCCATTTTGGAAACCCGTGGCGATGCGTTTGTCACCTTGGCCCGCTCCATCGTGGGGCAGCAAATTTCAGTCAAGGCTGCGCAATCGGTGTGGGACCGTTTTTCGGTCTTGACCAAGCGGCTCACCCCTGCAGCGGTGCTCAAGCTGAAGGTGGACGACATGCGTGCGGCGGGTCTGTCGGCCCGCAAAGTGGAGTATTTGGTCGATTTGGCCGTGCACTTCAGCTCGGGCACGGTCCATGTCAAGGCCTGGCAAGACATGGACGACGACGCCATCATTGATGAGTTGGTGGCCATTCGCGGCATTGGCCGCTGGACCGCCGAGATGTTTTTGATTTTTCACCTGATGCGTCCCAATGTGCTGCCTTTGGACGACGTGGGGCTGATCAACGGCATCAGCCGCAACTATTTTTCGGGCGAGCCGGTCAGCCGCAGCGATGCCCGTGAAGTGGCCCAGGCCTGGAGTCCTTTTTCGACCGTGGCAACTTGGTATATTTGGCGCTCACTGGATCCCGTGCCCGTGGCGTATTGAGGGTTGGACGACGCGTCCACCCGGTTATGAACAGAGGAGTAAAACTTGGCCAAAAAAACTTTTCTCGACTTTGAGCAACCTGTTGCCGAACTCGAGGCCAAGATCGAAGAGTTGCGTTACGTGCAAACCGAGTCAGCCGTCGACATCACCCTTGAAATCGACCAGTTGAGCAAAAAAAGCCAGCAGCTGACCAAAGACATCTACAGTGACCTGACGCCTTGGCAAATCACCAAGATCGCGCGCCACCCCGAGCGGCCTTACACCCTCGACTACATCAACGGCATCTTCACCGATTTCACCGAAATGCACGGTGACCGGCACTTTGCAGACGATTTGTCGATCGTAGGCGGCTTGGCCCGTTTCAATGGCCAGGCCTGCATGGTGTTGGGCCAGCAAAAGGGCCGTGACACCAAAGAGCGCACCCTGCGCAACTTTGGCATGAGCAAGCCCGAGGGCTATCGCAAAGCGCTGCGCCTGATGAAGACCGCAGAAAAGTTCAAGCTGCCGGTGTTTACGTTTGTCGATACCCCAGGGGCTTATCCCGGCATTGACGCTGAAGAGCGCGGCCAGTCAGAAGCCATTGGGCGCAATATTTATGAGATGGCCCAACTGGAAGTGCCCATCATCACCACCATCATTGGTGAAGGCGGCTCGGGTGGTGCCTTGGCCATTTCGGTGGCCGATCAGGTGTTGATGTTGCAGTACTCGGTTTACTCGGTCATCAGTCCCGAAGGCTGCGCCTCTATTTTGTGGAAAACCAGTGACAAAGCCGAAGTGGCTGCGGATGCCTTGGGCATTACTGCACACCGCCTGAAAGCCTTGAATTTGGTGGACAAAATCGTGAACGAGCCCGTGGGCGGCGCTCACCGCGACACCGATCAAATGGTCTCCTTCTTGAAGCGTGCGCTGGGAGATGCTTGGCGCCAAGTGGCCGACCTGAAGCCCAAAGAGTTGTTAGAGCGACGCTACGAACGCCTGAACAGCTACGGCCGCTTCACCGACACCAAAGCCAGTAAATAAGCGTCAGGTGAGCCGTCAGGCTTGGCACATGGCTCAAACTCTCGAACAGGCCCTGGCTGAATTCAGCCCGGGCCTTCCTTTTGTGGTCGCATTCAGTGGCGGGGCCGACTCCACCGCCTTGTTGCTCGCCTGTGCACAGCGGTGGCCCGGGCAGGTCAGGGCGGTGCATGTGCACCACGGCTTGCAAGCGGCCGCCGATGATTTTGAGGCCCAATGCCAAGCCACCTGCCTGCAGTTGCAGGTGCCTCTGGCGGTGCGGCGTGTCCAAGCCAGCCCTGCACCCGGCGAAAGCCCTGAAGACGCGGCTCGCAAAGCCCGGTATGCGGCCTTGGCAGAGGCTGTTCAAGCCGAGTGGCCTGACGTTCAAGACGTGGCGCTGGCCCAGCACGCCGATGACCAGGTGGAGACCTTGTTGTTGGCGCTGTCTCGGGGGGCGGGCTTGCCCGGTTTGGCCAGCATGCCCGCGCGCTGGCATCGCCTGGGGCTGCATTGGCACCGCCCCTTGTTGTCGGTGCCCGGCATGTCTCTGCGCGAGTGGCTGAGCCGGCAAGCACCAGATTCAATGCCACAGTGGATCGACGACCCCACCAATGCCGATGAGCGGTTCACCCGCAACCGAATTCGAGCCCAAGTTTTGCCCGCACTGGCGCAGGCTTTGCCCGCGTTCAGAGACACCTTTGCCCGCAGTGCCGCTCATGCGGCGCAAGCGCAAGAGGCGCTCAATGAGTTGGCGGCAGAAGATTTGGAGCGCGTTGGTGTGCCGCCCCGCATTGAGGCCTTGCAGCAACTGAGCCGGGCGCGTCAGGCCTTGGTGCTGCGCCACTGGTTACGCCAGCACCATGCCACCACCCCCAGCGCGGCCCAACTGCATGAGTTGCTCGACCAAGTGGCGGCCTGCACCACCCGCGGCCATCGCCTGCATTTGAAGGTAGGACAGGCTTATGTCGGGCGCAATGGGGCACATTTGGCTTACCCGGCCTGACTTCCATCCCCGCAAGGGGCGCAAGGGTCAAGAAAGCGTCAGCCCGATGGGTACAATTGACAGGCTTTGCTGGGTGAAATCTCCCGTAAAACGTCTGCATTGCGGGCAGTTTTTAGTCGCAATCGCTGTCAAACTTTATTCATAACTTCAAATGGCTTTGATCGTTCACAAATACGGCGGCACCTCGATGGGCTCGACCGAGCGCATTCGCAATGTCGCCAAGCGCGTGGCCAAATGGGCGCGCGCAGGCCACCACATCGTGGTGGTTCCCAGTGCCATGAGTGGCGAAACCAACCGCCTTCTCGGCTTGGCCAAAGAATTGGCGCCGGCCAAACCCGGCGACGACTACAACCGCGAACTCGACATGCTGGCCTCGACCGGTGAGCAAGCCTCTTCGGCTTTGTTGGCGATTGCATTGCAATCCGAAGGTCAGCCTTCGGTCAGTTACGCCGGCTGGCAAGTGCCCATCAAAACCAACAGTGCATTTACCAAAGCCCGCATCGAGTCGATTGACGATGTGCGCGTGCGCGCCGACTTGGATGCCGGCAAAGTCGTCATCATCACGGGCTTTCAGGGTGTGGACGACAACGGCAACATCACCACTTTAGGCC
>JBJOIR010000102.1:0-4933 GCA_046047055.1 Pseudomonadota bacterium
TACTACACCCGCCCCACACGCCTGTTGCCGACCGATGGCATTGTCTTCAAGACCGCCAAACAGGCCACCCAAGGGGCCAAGACCGACGAGCAAAAAGCCCGCGCCATTTACGACTGGGTGGTGACCAACGCCTTCCGCGATCCGAAGACCCGAGGCTGCGGTGAAGGCGACATCAAAACCATGTTGGAGACAGGCAACTTGGGTGGCAAGTGCGCCGACCTGAATGCCTTGTTTGTGGGCTTGTGCCGTGCTGCAGGTTTGCCTGCCCGCGATGTTTATGGCATTCGGTTGGCGCCTTCTGCGTTTGGCTACAAAGAGTTGTCAGGAAACTCGGCCAGCCTGAAAGGGGCGCAACACTGCCGCGCCGAGGTTTACTTGCAAGCCTACGGTTGGGTGGCCATGGACCCAGCCGATGTGGCCAAGGTCATGCGCCTCGAAACCGCCGAGTGGATCAAGAAAACCGACCACCCCGTGGTGGCCCCGGTGTACAAGCATTTGTTTGGTGGATGGGAGGGCAACTGGTTGGCCTGGAACACCTCGCACGATGTCAAACTGCCCGGCGCAAAAGCGGGCCTTGCCAATTTCTTGATGTACCCGGTGGCTGAAACAGCCGAAGGCCGTTTGGACTCTTACACCCCAGACGCTTTCAAGTACACGATTGCGGCCAACGAGATCAAAGGCTGATCACAGCCGCAGTTCAAGCTGACTTTGAAACACACGGGCTTGCCCCGTGTGCGGGTCGGTGAACTGCACCGAGTGCGCCAACAACTGCAAGGGCTGGGTGAAGTCTTCAGCTTCTTGCGGCCCGCGCAACACTTGGGGATAAAACTGGTCGCCCTCAATGGGGATGCCCAGCGACATCATGTGAACCCGCAGCTGGTGCCGCTTGCCGGTGACGGGCTCCAGCTGGTACAGCGCCCGCATGCCCTTTTGCGCGAGCAGTTGAATGCGGGTTTCGCTGTTGGCCGGCCCTGCCACTTCTTGGCTCTTGAAAAACGGCTCGCCGGGCACCAAGCGGCTGGCGTGTACACACGGCAGCTGCAAATCGGCTCGCCAAGCGGCGACCGCATGGTAGCGCTTGTGGATGTTTTTCTCTCTGAACAAGGCGTGGTACGCATCACGCTCGGCCCACCTTTTGCCAAACATCACCAAGCCCGCAGTTTCGCGGTCAATGCGGTGCAAGGGCACCAACTCGGCGCAGCCAGTCAAACGTTTGAGTTGCACAAGCAAACTTTGCTGCACGTAGCAGCCCGAGGGTGTGACGGGCATGAAGTGCGGCTTATCAGCCACCAACAAATGGTCATCTTCAAACACCACACGGGCTTGCACCGGGAGAGTGGGTTCGTCAGCCAAGTTGCGGTAGTAATAAAGGCGTTGTCCCGGTTGACAAATTTGCTCGGGCGCAGCGGCGAGCCCGTTTTCATGCAACACCAGGCCTTGTTGCAAGCGCTCGGCCCACTCTTGGCGCGAGATGCCGGGCATGCGTGCAGCCAAGAAGTCGAGCACTGGGGTGGCGCTGGTCTCTGCTGGAACGGAGACCACACTGGCGCTCACGCCAAGGCGCATGGGCAACTGAACCGCAGGGCTCTGACGGGTCATGTCAGACGCGTTTGAACACCAGATCCCAAACCCCGTGGCCCAGCTTGAGACCCCGGTTTTCAAACTTGGTCAGTGGCCGATAGTCCGGCTTCAACGCGTAGCCGCCTTGGCTGGCGTCAGCGGTGTTGCGCAGCAAGGGCTCAGCGCCGATGACCTCCATCATTTGTTCTGCATAGGGCTGCCAGTCGGTCGCGCAATGCAAATAGCCCCCGGGCTTGAGGCGGCGAGCCAGCTTGTTCACCAACTCGGCCTGAATCAGGCGACGTTTGTGGTGCTTGGTTTTGTGCCAAGGGTCGGGAAAGAAAATGTGCACACCATCTAATGCGCCCTCGGGCAGCATGTGGTCGATGACCTCGACCGCATCGTGCCGCAGGATGCGGATGTTGTGAATGTCTTGCTCACCAATGCGCTTGAGCAAAGCACCCACACCGGCTTCGTGCACTTCACAGCACAAAAAATTGTCGTCGGGCCGCACCTTGGCAATGTGGGCGGTGGCTTCGCCCATGCCAAATCCGATTTCCAGAATCAACGGTGACTGCCTGCTAAAAGCGGCGCTCGCATCGAGCGCGCCGGGCTTGTAGTTCAGCAAATGGGTAGGGCCATAAAGCTCGTAGGCTTTGGCTTGGCCAATGGTGGTGCGGCCTGCACGTA
The DNA here is from genome assembly GCA_046047055.1 of Pseudomonadota bacterium. Classification (GTDB taxonomy): domain Bacteria; phylum Pseudomonadota; class Gammaproteobacteria; order Burkholderiales; family Burkholderiaceae_C; genus Limnohabitans_A. Next base: position 2,251 of record JBJOIR010000102.1, read on the forward strand.
GCACGTAGCTTTTGACGGTGCGCAAAAAGGGCACATCGGCGGGAATGCCAGAGGGCTTTTGGCCCTCGATCGGGGTGTTCTCTGTCATGGGTGAAGATTGTAGGCGGGCAGGGCAGCGGCCTCGGGCCACAGCGCCGTCCAAGCTGCAAGCGCGTCTGCGACTGAACCCGCCTGAACAGGCAAGCCCAAGGCGTGCGCCGCCGCGTTCAACGCCGACAGTGCATCGCTGAGATCCAAGGCGCTGGCACCATTTTGTTTGCTGAGTTTTTCGCCGTTCAGGCCCAGCACCAAAGGCGTGTGCAGATACGTGGGGGTGGGCAAGCCCAGGGCCTGCTGCAAAAGCATTTGCCGTGGCGTGTTGTCAGCCAAGTCTTCGCCGCGCACCACATGGCTGATTTTTTGTGCGGCATCGTCGACCACGACGGCCAATTGGTAGGCCCACAACCCGTCGGCGCGGCGCAACACAAAGTCGCCCACTTCGGCAGCCACGTTTTGTTGCTGGGAACCCAAACGCCGGTCGTGCCATGTGGTGATTTCAGGCAGTTGCAATGCAGCTTGGACGGCCTGCACATTCAATCGCCAGGCTCTGGCGGGTTGGCCATTCAAGCCTGCACGGCAGGTGCCCGGGTAAACTGCGGCCGCATGCCGCGCCAACGATTGGGCTTGCGCCGCTTCAATGTCTTTGCGCGAACAGCCGCAGGGATAGACCCAGCCTCGGTCGATTAATTTTTGCAAGGCCAATGCGTAAGCCAAGTTGCGTTGGCTTTGCCAAATCACCGGCCCATCGGGCAACAGGTTGCAGGCGGTCAATTGGCCCAAGATGGCCTGATCGGCTCCTTCGATGCAGCGCGGGGTGTCGACATCTTCAATGCGCACCGACCAAGCGCCCGCATGGGCACGGGCGTCTAGCCAACTGGCCAGCGCGGCCACAAGCGATCCCGCATGCAAAAGGCCGGTTGGCGAAGGCGCGAACCGGCCTGTGTAAACCATGGTCAAGGCGAATCAGCGTTTTTGCAGCACCGCCAAAGCCAACTCGAGGCCCGAGACAAAAGCGTCTTCGGCCCGGTGGCCTAAGCACCAGTCACCGCAAAGCCCGATGCCTGGGTCTTTGTTCCAAATGTGGCTTTTGCCCAAAGGTTGCGCGGTTTTGGCATACAGCCAGCGGTGCACTTCGGCATGGGCCGGTGTGGCGCGGATGCCCGTGATTTCGGCAAAAGCCTTGATCATTTTTCCGGTGATGCGCTCGGGGGTGTCGTTGACATGCTCCGCCGACCAAGGCGCGCTGGCCTGCACCGTCCAACGCTCGATGCGCTCGCGTCCAGGCTTGGACGATTCGCGTGCCATCCATGCAATGCGGTGGTGCGTGCTGCGCGCGGCGTTCCACTGGGGGCCGAGCGTGATCAAGTTGGGTTGCACAGCTTGAGGGTAGGCCAGCATCAAGGTCCAGCACGGGTCTACGCGCACAGGCTCAAGGGGTTTGGCCAAGGCGCTCAGGCCCGAGGCATTCAGCAGCGTGGTGGCCTGAGCGGGTGGGATGGCCAAAATGACTTTGTCGAACCCAGCATAGACGTGTTGCCCACCATCGTCGGATTCTGTTTGCAGTTGCCAGCCGTTTTTCTTCAGCGGGTCTTTCAAGATGTGGGTGACCCGGGTTTGCAGCTGCACATTGCCGTCTTCGAGCAAGGGTGCTGCCCAAGCTTTGACCAGGCCATTCATGCCGGGGGTGGCCACCCAGTGGCGCTCGCCGCCGGGCAGGCCAGCTTCGATCACGCGGCCATTGGGGTCCAGCACGCGCACCGCGTTGGCGCTCCACGGCTTGCACACGCCGGGAGAGGTGTTGATGGCCAACTCAAAGCGCGGGTCACGCACCGTGAAGTACTGCGCGCCGTGGTCAAAACTGCCAAAGGCGCTGGCGCGGGTCGACATGCGCCCGCCGACGCCACGGCTTTTTTCAAACAGCGTGACGTTGTGTCCCGCTTGGCGCAGGGTGCGTGCGCAAGTCACGCCGGCCAAGCCGACTCCGATGATGGCGATGTGTTGTGTGGTCATGCGGTAACTTTAGCCGAGAAATGCCACCGTATGGAAGTCGGGTGGGTTAGTCCCAATACGAGCCGTCGCGTCAGCTTTCGCGCAGCAGAGCCAAACGGGTGGTGGGGTTTTGCAGTTGGTTGGTCCACCACTGCAGGGCGTGCCCAGCCGGGTTCAGTCGGTTGTCGCGCCACGCGGCGTGCACAGGGCTCAATCGGGTTTGGTCGGTTTGCTTGATCACCAAATGGCCTTGCTGAACATGCGGCTCGGCCAGGCTTTGAGGCAAAAAGCCCACGCCCAGACCCCGCAGTTGGGCTTGCAGTTTGCTGTGCATGTCGGGGACGGTGAAAACGTCTTGCCCCCCTTGCAGGCCCACGGTCACGCCACTGCCGCGTTGCACCGAGTCGGCCACCGCCACCATGCGGTGCTTGGCCAATTGGGCGTTGCTCAAGGGTTCGGGCAATTGAGCCAGCGGGTGCTGAGGCGCCACCGCAAAAATAAACGCCACTTCACCCAATGTCATGTGCTGAATGTCGGCCGCCACTTGCTGGCCCATGACCACACCCAAGGCCAAGTCGGCCTGACCCGAGGTCAGGGCCGCCAAGGTTCCCGACAAGGTTTCGTGGCGGATGCGCAACCGGGTCGGGCTTTTGAG
>JBJOIR010000103.1:0-4925 GCA_046047055.1 Pseudomonadota bacterium
GTCCCAAGGCTTGTGTTGGTCCACGTAGGAGTTGACCTTGTCGGCCAATAGCATGATTTCGCGGGCGGCTTTGCCGTACTCGCGTGCGTCGTAGGCTTGGGCGATGCTGTCTTTGGCAGCGTGAATGTCGTTCAGTAGCGCAGTGCCTTGTTCGCCAAAACTTTGTGTGAGCTTGCCTTCAAAACGCTTGGTCAAGAAACCCGCCGCACGCGATGCGATGTTGACGAACTTGCCAATCAAATCGCTGTTCACGCGCAGCATGAAGTCTTCGGCGTTGAAGTCCACGTCTTCGTTTTTGTTGTTCAGCTTGGTGGCCAAGTAATAACGCAGCCACTCGGGGTTCATGCCGAGGCTGAGGTACTTGAGTGGGTCGAGGCCCGTGCCACGGCTCTTGCTCATCTTTTCGCCGTTGTTGACTGTGAGGAAGCCGTGCACAAACACGTTGTTGGGTGTTTTGCGTCCGCTGAAATGCAGCATGGCGGGCCAGAACAGCGTGTGGAACGTGACGATGTCTTTGCCGATGAAGTGGTATTGCTCTAGCTTGTCGTTGGCCATGTAAGCGTCGTAGCTCTCGCCGCGCTTGTCGAGCAAGTTTTTCAGCGAGGCTAAGTAGCCCACGGGCGCGTCGAGCCACACATAGAAGTACTTGCCCGGTGCGTCTGGAATTTCAATGCCAAAGTAAGGCGCATCACGCGAGATGTCCCAATCGCCCAAGCCTTCGCTGGTGGTGCCATCGGGGTTGGTTCGCACGGTGAACCACTCTTTGACCTTGTTAGCCACTTCGGGTTGCAGCTTGCCGTCTTGCGTCCACTTCTCCAAGAACTCCACGCAGCGTGGGTCAGACAGCTTGAAGAAGAAATGCTCTGAACTCTTCAGTTCAGGCTTAGCGCCCGACAAGGCCGAGAACGGGTTGATGAGGTCGGTGGGGGCGTAGACCGCGCCGCACACTTCGCAGTTGTCGCCGTACTGGTCGTGGGCGTGGCACTTGGGGCACTCGCCTTTGATGAAGCGGTCTGGCAAGAACATGTTCTTCTCGGGGTCGAAGAACTGGTCAATCGTGCGGCGCTCGATCAGCGAGCCGCCTGCTGATTCAGGGATGTCGCGCAAGTCACGGTAAATCTGGCGGGCCAGTTCGTGGTTTTCGGGCGCATCGGTGCTGTGCCAGTTGTCAAACTGGATGTGGAAGCCGTCCAAATAGGGCTTGCGGCCTGCGGCGATGTTGGCCACAAACTGCTGCGGGGTGATGCCGGCCTTCTCGGCAGCAATCATGATGGGCGCGCCGTGTGTGTCGTCTGCGCCCACGAAATCGACCTTGTGGCCCTGCATTCGCTGGAAACGGACCCAGATGTCAGCCTGGATGTACTCCATGATGTGGCCGATGTGGAAGTTGCCGTTGGCGTAGGGCAGGGCGGTGGTAACAAATAGCTGGCGCTGTGACATTTAGAACAAGACCTTTGAACAAGGGGGTGGATTTTAGTTCCTGCAAAATTTAGCCATGAACTTACCCAGCTTTGACGAATTCCGCCAAAAAGCCTTAGCCGCTGGCTTTGATGAGGTGATTGAGCGCGAATGGGCGCCCAACACTGTGCTAGACACCCACACCCACGCCTTTGGCGTGCACGCCATCGTCACCCGTGGCGAGATGTGGCTGACCATGAACGGCAGCACCCAACACTTGCTGCCCGGTTCTGTTTTTGAGCTGGAGCGCAATGTGCCGCATGACGAGCGGTACGGGGCTGAGGGGGCGGCTTATTGGGTGGCGCGTAAGAACTGATGCATTCGATGCTGAAGCAACTCATAGCCGCTATCGCGCTCGCTTTTATGGCGCTCACCGCCATGGCCAGTGAATTGGCTGACAAACTCAAACTCCCCAACCATGCGCTGTTGATGCGCCACGCCTTGGCTCCTGGCACCGGCGACCCTGCGGGTTACACCTTGAAAGATTGCAACACCCAGCGCAATTTGGATGCGCAGGGCAGGCAGCAGGCGACGCGCACGGGGCAATGGCTGCAACGACAAGGCATTCAGCATGCGATGGTCTTGACCAGCCCTTGGTGTCGATGCAAAGACACGGCCGACTTGTTGGGCTTCGGGCCACCCGAGGTTGAGCCAGCGATTGGTTCGTTTTTTGAAGCATCGCAAGAGGCCGCAGATTACACGCAGCGGCTGCAAAAGCGCTTGGGCCAGCTAGGCTCGACCAAAGGTAACAAAGCGCTGATTTTGGTGACCCACCATGTGAACATCTTGGATTACATGGGCAGCCATGTCGGTTCGGGCGACATGGTGCTGGTGCACTTTGATGCTCAAGGCAAGCTGATCAGTGCCAAGCGCTACCCTAGCCCTCAGTAAACGCCAAGTCGCAGGGATGACCTGCATTTCAAACGGTCAAACACGTCGCGCTAGACTTGCGCGCATTGATCCTTATGTAAAAGAATTCTTATGGCCTTGAACGAACAGACCCTCACCGCAGCCCTGCAAACCGTGATCGACCCCAACACGGGCAAAGACTTTGTCACCAGCAAGGCGCTGAAAAACCTGCAAATTCAAGGCGGCGATGTGTCGTTTGATGTGGTGTTGGGATATCCCGCCAAGAGTCAAATTCCTGGCTTTCGCAAAGAGCTGATTGCCGCGGCCAAGAGTGTGGCGGGCGTGGAAAACGTGTCGGCCAACATCACGGTCAACATCGTGGCGCACGCTGCGCAGCGTGGTGTTGCCTTGTTGCCGCAAGTGAAAAACATCATTGCCGTGGCTTCGGGCAAGGGCGGTGTGGGCAAAAGCACGACCGCTGCCAACTTGGCCTTGGCCTTGGCAGCCGAAGGCGCAAGCGTGGGTTTGCTCGATGCCGATATTTACGGCCCCAGCCAACCCATGATGATGGGCATTGAAGGCCGCCCCGAGAGCAGCGATGGCCAAACCATGGACCCGCTAGAAAACTACGGCGTGCAAGTCATGTCCATCGGTTTCTTGGTGGACCAAGACGAAGCCATGATTTGGCGAGGCCCGATGGCCACCCAAGCGCTAGAGCAGTTGCTGCGCCAAACCAATTGGAAAGCCCTGGACTATTTGATCGTGGACATGCCTCCCGGCACGGGCGACATTCAGCTCACGCTGAGCCAACGCGTGCCCATGACGGGTTCGGTCATCGTGACCACGCCGCAAGACATTGCACTGCTTGATGCTAAGAAAGGCATCAAGATGTTTGAGAAGGTGGGCGTGCCCATCCTCGGTTTGGTCGAGAACATGGCGGTGCACGTGTGTACCAACTGTGGCCACATCGAACACATCTTTGGCGCAGACGGCGGCAAGAAGATGGCCGCGCAATACGGCATGGACTACTTAGGTGCGTTGCCTCTCAACATGCAAATTCGCCTGCAAGCCGACAGCGGCAAGCCCACGGTGGTGGCTGATCCTGATGGCGAAGTGGCAGGCATCTACAAGGCGGTGGCCCGCCAAGTGGCTGTCAAGATTGCCGCGAAAGCCAAAGACTTTTCGAGCAAGTTCCCAAGTATCAAGATCTCTAAAGAGACTTAATCCACACATGTCGCAACGCCCCAGCCTCCAAGTCGCCGTCGTCATGCGCCGTGAGCGTGTGCCCGGAGACATGAGCCGTTGGCAACCATGGCGCTGGGTGCTGCACGACGTCACAGGCCATGATGTGGTGCCACACGCTGAAAACTTTGGCACTGCGCCACGTTGCTTGCGCCATACCGAAGACGAACAAATTTGGCTGCATCCGGGCTTTACCGTTGAACTATTCAAAGACGATGCCGAGGGCTACTACCTCAACGCCACGTCACCCGCGCCGTGTTGGTTTGTGTTGTGGCGCATGGAAGAAGAGCCCAGCATCAGCGACGAAGTCATGGCGGTACCTGCCATGGTGAGCCTGAGCTATCACGATGCAGGCCGCTGGCTGGATGCCCAAGAAAACGTGGACCAAGTGCCCGCGCCGTCTGAGGTGGTGGCATGGATGAGCGAGTTCATTGACGAACACATGGTGGTGGAGACCAAACGCCGCAAACGCCCAGATAGCTTTAGGCCTTTGCAAGACCGCTTTGGCAATCCCGCCTCGGTGAGCACCGAAAAGATTCGCGGCGGCGGCCCACACAGCGGAGGTGGCCATGGCCAGTGATGAGGCGCCTGCTGGATTTTTAAGCCGTTGGTCGCGCCGCAAAGTCGACGAACGCGCGGGCCGTCCTTTGGAGGAGCCCAAGCCAGCGTCGTCTATTGCGGGCGGCAGTTCGCTGCCACCAAAGCAAGGGCCTTCTGCAAGGGGCGCCGCTGCACCTGCGGCGAACGCGACAACGTCAGGCGCAGTAGCGCCAGAGCGTGCTGACGGCCAAGTTGCCCAGCCCACACCCACGCTGGCCGATGCGCAGCAACTCACGCCTGAGTCAGACTTCACGGGCTTCATGGCTCGCGGTGTGGCGCCTGATGTGAAAAATGCCGCCATGAAAAAGTTGTTCACCGATCCGCACTTCAATGTGATGGACCGCATGGACATCTACATCGACGACTACAGCCAGCCCGACCCATTGCCCTTGGCCATGCTGCGGCAAATGACCAGTGCCAAGACCTTGAATCTGTTCGACGATGAGCCCGAAAGTACGGCACAGGCCAACGCGGGTGACAAACCCGTGGCTGAACCATCCAAAGTCGTGGCACAGTCCGTCCCTACTGAAAACAATTCCAACACTGAGCCCACCACGCATGACCACGCTGATTTGCGACTGCAACCAGACCCAACCCCTGGACCCGAAGGCACTGAGCCAAAGCCTCTCTGAGCCACTCACGCTGCACACCGCCTTGTGCCGCCGTGAGGCGGGTGCTTTTGTGCAAGCTGTGCAGGGCACAGACGATGTGGTGGTGGCTTGCACCCAAGAGCAGCGCCTGTTTGGCGACTTGGCTGTGGAGGCGCAAGCCAAAAC
>JBJOIR010000104.1:0-4872 GCA_046047055.1 Pseudomonadota bacterium
AGGTTGGACCGAACACTTCCGCAGCCGTTTTGCTGGCCATCCCCTCAAGTCGGTGGTGCTCCGAGTGGCATCGGCTGGGGCGGGTGAGGGGGACGGCACGTTGGCTCCGAAATTCGAGCGCCAAGGCGAGTTTGTGATCACCGATACAGGTGTCGAAGGCAGCCTGATTTATGCGGCATCGGCGGGTTTGCGAGACGATTTGGCCCAAGGCGAGACCCAGTTTTTGCTGGATTTGTTGCCTGATTTGAGCTTGGAGCAAGTCCAATCGGCGGTTCGTTGGCCGCGCGGCAGTCGGAGTTTGTCCAGCCATTTGAAGAGCCGCTTGGGCCTCGAGGGGGTCAAGTCGGGGCTGATGTACGAACTTTGTTCGCCGCAAACGCTGGCCAACCCCGACGCTTTGGCGCAAGCCCTAAAACAGTTGCCCATTCGCCTAAAACAACCGAGACCGGTGGCCGAAGCCATCAGCACCGCAGGGGGTGTGGCCTCAGAGGGGCTGACACCGGATTTGATGCTTTCACAGCGTCCGGGGGTGTATTGCGCTGGCGAAATGCTGGACTGGGAAGCCCCCACGGGCGGCTATTTGCTGACGGCTTGTTTGGCGAGTGGCTGGCGGGCTGGACACTCTATTTTGATGGTTTTGTAACAATTTCATACAAATTGTGTCTTCCGCATGACCGCGTGGTGCGTTGAAGTTCAGTGAGTAACTTCATTCAAACCGAGGTAGACATGTCTCCAGAAACTTCCCAGGAATACCAGCGCGCCGTAGAAGAGGCTGCCAATGCCTTCATGAAGGTCATGGCTTTGCGCGGGTTCAATGTTCGAGATTACCCGCAGAATTTCGTCGCTCAAATGGCGCAACAGACCCGTTTGACTTTTGAGGCCAACCGTCAGGGCGCCCACAAAAACGCCAACCAGTTGGTATCAGACATGCTGCGCGCCGCGCCTGCAGTCACTGTGGTGGCTCCGGCAGTGACTTCTGCCAAAGTCAAATCTTTGCCTTTTCCAGCCCTGCGCCGTCGAATGGCTTGATGGCATCTGGGGCAAAACCCCTGTTTCGGGTCTTGTAGCGCAGCAAGCACCCGGGTTTACTTCGTTTTTTGTCAGTTAATCAGCCATGACCCGAGCGTCATTGGCTGTCCCCCTCAAGGTGTGTTGCCATGCAGGTCCAACTTTTCTTTCGGAATTTGGGCATCTTGATGTTGACCCCCTGGGTCTGTTTGCCCGCTTGGACACAGGATCGCTCCCCTGTCATTCAGTCTGAGAAGCACGCCTTCCGTGTGGTCACACTGTTCAAAGGGCTTGAAAACCCTTGGTCGATGACATTTTTGCCAGATGGCCGGATGTTGGTCACTGAGCGCGCTGGCCGGCTGCGGCTGGTGGGACAGGATTCCCCGCTGGAGCCCCAACCCATTGAGGGATTGCCTGAGGTGTCGGTGCAAGGCCAAGGCGGCTTGTTTGATGTGGTCCTGCATCCGCAATACCCCAAAAATGGCTGGATATATTGGGCGTTCAACGCGCCGGGACCGGGCGGTTGGGGCACGGCTTTAGCCCGCGGCAAGCTGCAAGGGCTTCGCATGACCGAGGTTCAGTTGCTCTTTAGCATGCAGCCCAAAACACGCTCAGGACAGCATTTTGGCGGGCGCATTGTGTTCGACAAAGCGGGCATGTTGTACCTGACTCTGGGCGACAGAGGCGACAAAGACCGTGCCCAAAAATGGGACGATCATGCGGGCTCAGTCATCCGATTGCACGACGATGGTCGCGTGCCGACTGACAATCCTTTTGCCCATCGGGCCGGGGTTTTTCCTGAAAAATGGACGCTGGGCAATCGCAACATGCAAGGCGCGGCATTGCACCCCAAGACCGGCGAGTTGTGGACGCATGAGCACGGTCCGCAAGGCGGTGATGAGGTCAATGTGATGCGCTCTGGCCAAAACTATGGCTGGCCCGTGATCACCTACGGCGTCAACTATGGATTGGGCACGCGCATCGGTGAAGGTCAGAGCAAGGCCGGCATGGTGCAACCCTTGCATATCTGGACACCCTCGATTGCGCCTTCGGGCATGGCCTTCGTCAACGGCACCCAATTTCCCCAATGGAACGGTGATTTGCTGTTGGGTGCTTTGCGGGGACAGATGCTGGTGCGTCTGGGACTCCAGGGAGAAAAAGTCCTGCGCGAAGAGCGATTGTTGCAAGGTCGTGTGGGTCGGATTCGCGATGTTCGAATGGGGCCGGACGGTTTTGTGTACCTGTTGACCGACGATCCTCAAGGGGCTTTGCTGAGACTGGAGCCCGCCAGGGCCTGTAGCAATTGTCCAAGTCCTTGATTCATAAGGACTTGAGAGGAAGAAGTTGACGAGCCTTGACCCCGGCACTGGCTCCACAGTTAGGGCTGCTTGGTTCCCCACCTGACCCGGTTGGCCGCTTCACCATGCGGGAAGGCCCGTCAGTGTGAATTGTAGGCGAGCTTGCCTTGGCTTTTAAATTGGTGGGCTATTTTCCTGTCGCTCCTCGAGAGTTCCGAGTCGCAACAGGGCTTTCTGGCCCGATAGAATCAGGCCCATGTCTTATCTTGTTCTCGCGCGAAAATACCGCCCCCGAAATTTCACTGAAATGGTGGGGCAGGAGCATGTGGTTCAAGCGTTGACCAATGCTTTGGTGCAGCAGCGCTTGCACCATGCCTATTTGTTCACGGGCACCCGCGGGGTGGGTAAGACCACTGTGTCTCGAATTTTGGCCAAATCGCTCAATTGCCAAGGCGCCGATGGCCAGGGCGGCATCACGGCCGAGCCCTGCGGCGTGTGCCAGGCGTGCCGAGACATTGATGCGGGCCGATTTGTTGATTACACCGAACTCGATGCCGCCTCCAATCGGGGTGTGGATGAAGTCCAGAGCCTGTTAGAGCAAGCGGTTTACAAGCCGGTGCAGGGCCGCTTCAAGGTCTTCATGATCGACGAGGTGCACATGCTGACCAACACCGCGTTCAACGCGATGTTGAAGACGCTCGAAGAGCCCCCCGAATATTTGAAGTTTGTATTGGCCACCACCGATCCGCAAAAAGTGCCGGTCACGGTGCTCTCGCGTTGCTTGCAATTCAATTTGCGTCCCATGGCGCCCGAGACGGTTTTTGAGCACCTCACGCAAGTGCTCTCGGCTGAACAACTGACGGCAGAGCCGCAGGCCTTGCGCTTGCTGGCCCGCGCGGCACGAGGCTCGATGCGCGATGCCTTGAGCTTGACCGATCAGGCCATTGCTTTTGGCAATGGGCAGTTGCAAGAAGCGGGTGTGCGCCAAATGCTGGGCAGTGTCGACCGCAGCCATGTGTTGCAGATGGTGCGTGCTTTGACCGATGGCGATGGTGCGGCGGTGGTCGCGCAAGTCAATGATTTGCGTTTGCAGGGGGTGTCGGCCGCCACCACGCTGGAAGACATGGCCATGATTTTGCAGCGCATGGCGGTCATGCAACTGGTGCCCAGCATGGCGCAAGACGGCAACGACCCCGACACCCAAGGGCTGGCCGCGTTGGCGCAAGCCATGCCGCCGGAAGAAACCCAATTGTTGTACAGCCTGTGCCTGCATGGCCGAGCTGAGTTGGGCTTGGCGCCCGATGAATACGCCGCTTTGACCATGGTCTTGCTGCGTTTGTTGGCCTTCAAGCCGCAAGCGGCCACCGCGGAAAAAAAAAGCCCGCACACCAGCCCTGAACCCCTAAAGCGCCCGCCTACTCAGGCAAATGTGGGCTCCACTGCGACAAAAACCTCGCCTGATCCCGCCACCGCATCCACACCCATTGCCCGCCATCAGCCGGCGCCTGTGGTGCCGGCTTTGGCTGCACCAGTTGCCGCCACCGCACCCGCACCCGCACCCGCACCCGCACATTCTCACATTCCTTCACCTGCACCCACGATTCAGTCTGTCAGCCAGCCCGAGCCGCCGCCTTGGGAAGAGTTGCCAGACGATGTGGCCTGGGCAGACCCCGAGATGTCGGTGATGGACGCGATGCCTTTGGATGTGCCGCCGCCGCCCGTGGCCAGACCTGCGCTGCGTTCGTTGCCAGTGCGTGAGTCATCTGAGCCCTCTGCACGGGTGGATCTGCCGCGGACCAACAGCGGCGCACCCTTGCAAGAAACGCCCGAGGGCGAGGATTGGCTGGGCATGGTGCAGGCGCTGATGGAACAAGATGCCATCACTGCCTTGGTGCGTGAGTTGGCTTTGCAGTCGCAATTGGTGGCGCGGGATGGACTTCAATGGCAGTTGCGCGTGGAGCGCGAAACGCTCAACCACCCGGCCAGTCGCGAGCGTTTGCAAGCGGCCTTGATGGCGGCAGGGCACGGTGAGGTCAAGTTGCACATCGAAATCGGCGCAGTGACCGACAGCCCGGCCAAACGACTGGCTGTGCAGGCAGCGGCCAAAATGCAAGCCGCCCAAGAATTGATTCAAAACGACCCTTTGGTGCAGGCCATGGTGCGCGACTTTGCCGCCAAAATTGTGCCCGGCAGCATTCAGCTGATTTGACGTTACACGCTTTATTTTTCTCCATTCAAAGGAAAACCTATGTTCAACAAAGGACAACTCGCAGGCTTGATGAAACAAGCCCAAGCCATGCAAGACAACCTGAAGAAAGCACAAGATGAACTGGCTTTTGTCGAGGTCGAGGGCCAATCGGGTTCGGGCATGGTCAAAGTGGTCATGACGTGCAAACACAACGTGCGTCGCATCACCATTGACCCCAGCTTGCTGGCCGACGACAAAGACATGTTGGAAGACTTGGTGGCTGCTGCCTTCAACGATGCCGTGCGCCAAGCCGAAGAAGTGTCACAGCAAAAAATGGGCAAGTTGACGGCTGGCTTGCCCCCCGGCATGAAGTTGCCT
>JBJOIR010000105.1:0-4829 GCA_046047055.1 Pseudomonadota bacterium
CGGGTACGCCAGACAACAGGCCGTTTGATGGTCGCGTACGTCCGAATTTACTTTTTTCTGGAGACATCTCATGAAACGTGTGTTCATCAAATCGCTGATCGCTGGCGTCGCTTTGGCGGCTGTTGGTGTGGCTTCGGCACAAGACAAAGTCATCAAGTTCGCCAACCAGAACGCGGCGGGTCACCCCATTGTTTTGGGCATGGAGAAGTTCAAAGAACTGGTCGAGAAAAACTCGGGCGGCAAGATCAAAGTCAACGTGTTCCCCGGTGGCGCTTTGGGCAGCGACCAAGCCAACGTGTCGGCCATTCAGGGCGGCACTTTGGAGATGGCGGCCATGAACTCCGGCATCTTTGCGGCACAAGTCAAAGAATTCGCCATCTTTGACTTCCCGTTCATGTTCGGTTCTGGCAAAGAAGCCGATGCCGCAGTGGACGGTGCTTTTGGTAAAAAACTGCACGCCAAACTGGACGATAAAGGCATTGTGGGCCTGGGCTTCTATGAGCTGGGTTTCCGCAACATCACTAACAGCAAGCGCGCCATCACTAAAGTGGAAGACCTGGAAGGCCTGAAGCTGCGTGTGATTCCTAACCCGATCAACGTCGACTGGGTCAAGGCCTTGGGCGCCAACCCCACACCCCTGCCTTTCCCTGAGTTGTACGCGGCGCTGGAACAAAAAGCCGTGGACGGCCAAGAAAACCCAGTGGCCACCATCAACGGTGCCAAGTTGTACGAAGTGCAAAAGCACTTGGCCTTGACCGGCCACCAGTACAACCCCCAATCGGTGGTGATCAGCAAGAAGTTCTGGGAAAAGCTGTCGTCTGCTGAACAAAAAATTGTCGGCGATGCCGTGACCGAGTCGGCCAAGTTCCAGCGCGAAAAAGCACGCGCCTTGGAAGCCAGCATTCTGGACAACTTGAAGAAAAACGGCATGCAAGTGTCGCAGTTGCCCGAAGCCGAAATGGCCAAGCTGCGTGACAAAATGCGCCCAGTTACCGCCAAGTATGGCGTGACTGTGGGCCAGGACTTGGTCAAGGAACTGCAAGCTGAAATCGAAAAAGTTCGGACAGCTGCAGCAGCGCCTGCCAAGAAATCGGGCAAATAAAACCCCCCAGGTCTTCGCCGTTGACACGGCGAAGACCGCTCAGTTTTCTGAAGGATGAGTCATGAAAGTCTTGATGCTGCACGGTGTGAACCACAACATGTTTGGCAAACGCGACCCCAAGCAATACGGCACCATCACCTTGGATGAGATCAATGCCAACTTGCAAGCGCTGGGCCAAGAGCTGGGTGCCGAGGTCGAGTGCTTTCAGACCAACCACGAAGGTGACATGTGCGAACGCATTCATCAGGCCTATGTAGACAAAGTCGATGCGGTGCTGATCAATGCTGGCGCTTGGACCCATTACAGCTATGCCATTCGCGATGCCTTGGCCGTGCTCACTTGCCCTGTGGTCGAGTTGCACATGTCCAACATCCATGCCCGTGAAGCTTTCCGTCACCACTCTGTGTTTGCCGAAATTGTCAAAGGCCAGATCTGCGGCTTCGGCGCTGACAGTTATTTGTTGGCATTGCGTGCGGGTGTGTCGGCGGCGCGAGCGGCTTAATCCGCGGCCCTTTTTTCTCGAAACATGATCAACGGCAACACCGAACTCATTGCCCACATCGGCTACCCGACCCACACCTTCAAATCGCCCATGATCTACAACCCCTACTTCGAAGAAGCGGGGATCAATGCGGTGGTGGTGCCTATGGGTTGCAAAAGCGAGCATTACCCCGAATTTTTGAAGTCGGTGTTTCTGTTGGACAACATCCGTGGGGCGCTCATCACGATGCCGCACAAAGTCACCACCGTGGGTTTGTTGGACGAAGTGACGGCCAGCGTTCGCGTGGCGGGCGCTTGCAATGCGGTCAAGCGACTGGCCGATGGGCGCTTGGTGGGCGACATGTTTGATGGCGCCGGCTTTGTGCGCGGTGTGCAGCGCAAAGGCTTTGATTTGACGGGCAAGCGTGTTTTGGTGGTCGGTACGGGCGGTGTGGGTTGCGCCATTGCGGCATCGCTGGCCGGTGCCGGCATTGCGGCCATCGGTTTGTTCGATGTGAACTCCGCCAGCAGCGAGGCCTTGGCCCAACGCCTGCAAGACAACTACCCCCAAATTGAGGTGCTCACGGGCAGCCCCGATCCTGCGGGCCATGACTTGGTGGTCAATGCCACGCCGATGGGCATGAACGACGGTGACCCGTTGCCTTTGGATGTCTCTCGCTTGTCGCCCAGCACCTTTGTAGGGGAGGTGGTGATGAAGGCTGAGACCACCGCATTTTTGGCAGCAGCGCAAGCGCGCGGTTGCCAAACCCAAGTGGGCACCGACATGTTGTACGAGCAAATTCCGGCGTATCTGGAATATTTTGGTCTGCCCACCACCACGGCCGATGTGCTGCGCCGCGTGGCCAAACTGAACTACTGATTTTTTTGTGCTGTGTGTGTCGTTGACTGTCCTGCTGGAGCCCTGTAATGACCCTGAACAAAATTGACCGTGAAGCGGTTCCCGACATGCCCAACCGCTTGGGCATTGCCGGCATTGAATTCATCGAATACGCCACCAGCCGTCCGCAAGCCTTGGGGCAAGTGCTCGAGAACATGGGCTTTCGACCCGTGGCGCGGCACCGCTCGCGTGAAGTGACGCTGTACCGCCAGGGCAGCATGAATTTGGTGGTCAACGCCAGCCCTGACGATGCCCGCGTGAGTGGCACCGTCGATGGGCAACCTGTGATTTCGGCGGTGGCGTTTCGGGTGCAAGACGCCTTGAAGGCACACAACCGCTGCATCGAGCTCGGGGCTTGGAGTGTGGGCAGCCATGCCCAAGCCATGGAGCTGCACATTCCCGCCGTTCATGGGCCCGGTGGCAGTCGGTTTTATTTTGTCGACCGCTGGGAGGAATTCTCGATCTACGACATCGACTTCAAACCGATTCCAACGGTAGACCCCCATCCGCCTGCGTTGGCGGGCATGCGTTACTTCGGTGTGGTGCAGTACATCGGTGCGGCGCGCAGTGCCGACTGGCAAACTTATTTCGAGCACATGTTCGACTTCAGCAGCATTCCAGACCACGAGCGGTTTGGCATCTTGCCCAAAGGCAAATTGATGAAGAGCCCCTGCGGCACGTTTTTGTGGCAACTCATTGAACCAGAGCCCTGGATGGACGCCGACGACAGCCCCGAATGCCTGCAGCGCATTGGCTTTGGCGTGCCGGACGTGTCGGTGGCAGTGAAGGCGCTGAAAGCCCAAGGCGTTGAGTTTGTCGAGTCCACCCAATTGCACCCCGAAGACCGTGGCGCCTTGACGCGAGCCAGTTTGGGCTCGGTGGCCTTTGAACTGGTTCACCAGTAAGCCGGGAGCCGTGATGAACTTGCTCGATGGCTACGGCATGGACACCATCACCATGGCAGGCACGCTGGAGGCCAAATTGGCCGCCATGAAGGCCGCTGGTTTTTCTCAGGTGATGCTGATGGCGCGCGACTTGGTGACGCACCCCGGCGGGGTGAAGGCCGCGGTGGCCGCGGTGCATGCCAGCGGCATGCGGCCCACGGGCTTTCAGGTGTTGCGCGACTTTGAAGGCCTGTCCGGTCACTTGCACAGCTACAAGTTGGACATTGCCAAGTCGATGCTCGAGATGTGCGCGGCCACTGGCAGCAAGGTTTTGCTGGCTTGCTCGTCCACCTCGCGCCATGCGACACAAGACCTCGACCTGATCGCGGCCGACCTGAAAAAGCTGGCCATGTTGGCGGTGCCGCTGGGCATCAAGGTGGCCTACGAGGCCTTGTCTTGGGGCCGCACGGTGAATGAGTTTCCCACCAGTTGGGATGTGGTCTGCCGTGCCGATTGCCCCAACTTGGGCATCGGCTTGGACTCGTTTCATATTTTTGCGGCCAAGACCGATCTGGATGTGATCGAAGAACTCGACCCTGCCAAAATTTTCTTGGTGCAGTTGTCTGATTTCATGTGGCAAGAAACCCCCACCTTTGAAGAACGCATGACCACAGCCCGCACCTTCCGGGTGTTTCCGGGCGAGGGCGTGCACAGCGAGCAATTGGCCGATTTGGTGTTGCGACTCGACCGCATTGGCTACCGCGGCGACTACAGCTTTGAGGTCTTCAACGACGACTACCAACAGTTGCCGCTGGAGACCGTGGCCGAGCGCGCGCGCAAAAGCGCCACGTGGTTGCACCAAGATGTGCTGCACAAATCGGCCCCCCTGCCTTTGTGGACGCGCCAAGCCGCCACGGCTTGAGACAGATTTTTAGTGTTTTGAGGCGGTGCGGCCGCCCCAGTGTGGGTCTAAGATAGCGCCATGAAAAATCGACAACTTGCCTCCTTTTCTGTCAGCGCCATCGGCTTGGGCTGCATGAACCTCAGCCATGCCTACGGTGCCCCGGTGTCGTTTGCGCAGGCCGAGCGGGTCTTGCTCACGGCCTTGGACCAAGGCGTGACGTTTTTCGACACCGCCGCTCTCTATGGTTTTGGCGCTAACGAGACCTTGGTCGGACAAGTCTTGAAAACACACCGCCAAAAATTCACGCTCGCCAGCAAGTGCGGCATGCACGGGGTGACGCAAAGCGATGGCAGCCAAGTGAGAGTCATCGACGGCCGACCCGAAACCCTCAAAAAAACCTGCGAAGACGCGTTGCGCCGACTGCAGACCGATGTGATTGATCTGTATTACTTGCACCGCTGGGACAAGCAAGTGCCGATCGAAGACAGTGTGGGGGCTTTGAGCGACTTGGTGCGCCAAGGCAAGATTCAGACGATTGGTTTGTCCGAGGTGTCGGCGGTC
>JBJOIR010000106.1:0-4574 GCA_046047055.1 Pseudomonadota bacterium
GCCGCCGCGCGCGGCCACTTGGAGTTGTTTGAGGCCATGGTCTTTGGGGTCAAAGTCGGTGGGCATGCCACCGTTGACCTTGCCGTCTTGGCGCACACCACGGCGAAACGGCACGCCTTGCAGCTTGCCGTCGAGCGCATAGCTCCACTGGTGGTAGGGGCAGACCAGTTCTTTTTTGTTGCCGTGCCGCTCGCGACAAAACGCCATGCCACGGTGCGCGCAAACGTTTTCGACCACATGAATCTGGCCGTCTTGACCGCGCGTCATGATCACCGAACGCTCACCCACCACGGTGCGCTTGAAGTCGCCCGGGTTGGGAATTTCGGCCTCAAGCCCGACATAACTCCAGTGGTTTTTGTAAAAAAACCGGTCCAGCTCTTTTTTGTGGGTGTCGTCTTGGGTGTAGACGGCAAACGGAATTCGGCTGGTGCCGGCCGTCTCCCAATGGATGGGCTGTTCTTGCATGCGCACTCCTCGTGAAAACTTGACCGGCATCATGCGGAACATCAATAATTTAGTAAATCGGATTTTTTGTATAAGCAATATCAGTTAATCAAATAACATGGACCTCTCCAAACTCGATCTGAACTTGTTGGTGGTGTTTCACCAGCTGCTGTTGCGCAAGCGCGTCTCGGCTGTGGCCGACGTGCTGGGCATGAGCCAGCCGGCTGTGAGCAGTGCTTTGGGGCGTTTGCGCAGCAGCTTGGGGGACGAGCTTTTTTTGCGCACCCAAGGGGGCATGACGCCCACACCTTATGCCTTGCAATTGGCCGAACCGGTGGCGGTGGCGCTGGATGGTTTGCAGCAAGCCCTGAATGTGCGCGCCGCCTTTGACCCCGCCAGCAGCCAACGCAGCTTCACTTTGGCCATGACCGATGTGGGCGAGATGTATTTCTTGCCCATCTTGGTGGATGCTTTGACACGGTCTGCCCCGGGCGTGACCTTGCAGGTGGTGAGCGTCACCCACCCGGCCCTGAAAGACGACATGGCGAGCGGGCGCATTGATTTGGCCTTGGGCCTGCTGCCCCAACTGCAAGCGGGGTATTACCAACAAGCGCTGTTTCAGCAGCCCTATATTTGTTTGATGCGCCGGGGCCATCCGCTGGCCGCGCCCAAGGCGTTGACTCTGGCGGCCTTCACGGCGGCCGAACACGTGCGCATATTGGCCGCGGGCACCGGCCACGGCCGTGTGGATGTGGCCTTGGAGCAGCAAAAACTGCAACGCCGTTTTCGCCTGACGGTGCCCCATTACGTGGCCTTGGGCGATGTGTTGAGCCATTCCAACTTGATCGCCACCGTGCCCGAGCGGTTTGCCGATAGGGTGTTGGCACCCTTTGGCTTGGTCAAGCGCGAGTTGCCCATGGCCTTGGACAAAAGCCCGATTCACCAGTTCTGGCATGGCCGCTTGCACCGAGATCCTGGGCACCAATGGCTGCGCCTCACGATTCAAAAACTCTTTGGAGACGGCGAAACGCCCGACCACGAACAAGCCGTTTGACACGGCCGGCACGCGAGACGGGCGTTAGCCTCGAAAGAGTCTCGAGGGGGCTCGGGAGAGGCTTACATGCGGCAGCCAGCGCCCGAGTCGGCCAAGGCCTTGGCCGCGATGCCAATGACCTTGTTCTCTTTGTCAGACACTTCGCGCAGGTAAATGTCTTGCACCGGGTTGTGTGACTTGCTCATGGTCCACTTGCCGCGTGGGCTGTCGATCACGGCCACTTCCATGGCCTTGATCATGGCCGCTTTTTGGCTCACATCGCCCTTGACCGCATTGGCGCCTTGCACCAACAGCAGGCCAGTGTCGTAGCCTTGTACCGCGTACACGTCGGGCTGCATTTTGAAGGTCTTGGCGAAGTTCAGGCGGAACTCCTTGTTGCGCTTGGTCTCGATGCCGTCACCGTAGTGCAGGGCGGTCAACACGCCATCGGCGGCAGGGCCAGCAGCGTCCAGCACGCCTTCGGTCAAGAAGCCAGAGCCATACAACGGAATCTTGCCTTTGAGGCCTGCAGCCGCGTAGTCTTTCAGGAACTTGGCGGCGCCGCCACCGGCAAAGAAGCAAGCCACTGCGTCGGGCTTGAGGGCCGCAATTTCGGTCAACAGCGCCTGAAACTCGACGTTGGGGAAGGGCAGGCCCAGCTCTTTGACGATGGTGCCGCCTGCCTTGGTGTAGCTCTCTTTGAAGCCCTCAAAGGCTTCGTCGCCCGCGGCGTATTTCCAGGTGATCCAGACCGCCTTTTTGTGGCCGCGTTTGACCATGGCTTCACCCAGTGCCATGGTGGGCTGGCTGTTCGAGAAGCTGGTGCGGAACACGTTGGGCGCGCACTGGGCGCGGGTGGCGATGTGCACGCCCGCGTTGGGGATCAGGTTGATGACGCCGCTTTCGCGGGCCACACGGTGAATGCCCATTTGCACGCCCGAGTGCACGGTGCCAATCAGCACATCGACCTTGTCGCGCTGCACGAGTTTGTTGGCGTTTTCAATCGCTTTGGAAGGCTCTGATTCGTCATCGACCTTGAACCACTCGATCTCGCGGCCGCCGAGCTTGCCGCCTTGTTCATTGATGGCCATGCGCACACCGTTTTCGATGGCCACGCCCAGTTGGGCAAAGGTGCCGGTGTAGGGCAGCATGAAGCCGACGCGAATCTTGCCGCTTTGGGCCAAGGCGCTTTGGGGCAGCAGCAAACCTGAGGAACTGGCGCCGAGCAGGGCGGCGCCTTGGGTCAGGAGGTGGCGTCTGGATGTCATGTGAAGTCTCCGGTCTTGGTGTTGTTGCAAAGATGGGCGCTGATCGCAAACCCTCGTTCAATTATGGGACAGTCGCGCGCCTGTTTCCCTAGGGGAAATCATGGGGTTTGTCTCAAGCAGTCGAAAAAAAACCCACCTCGAAGGTGGGTTTTTGGATTGCAGTCGCCCGCCGATCACGGCGTCTGATGGCGGCAGGACTTAAAAGGCAAATTTGAAACCGATGGAGAAAACGGTGGCCCGATTTTGTCGGTCACTGCCCAGCGTGGCATCCAGTTGAATGCCATCGGCGATTTCTTTTTTGGCGCCAATTTGGAAAGTGGGTTTGCCCCCCTCGTCGCCAAACACTTCAATGTGAGGGGTAAAGCTGCCGATGGTGCGCTCAAATGCCACGCCCCAGCTGGTAAAGGAAGCTTCGTCTTTCGGGTTGTGGCGAGTGATATTGGTGTGCACAGAGCCAGCGGCGGAGTTGCACGTCATGATGCCGACCAGAAAAGGACTGCTGCCCACGCCCGCGACATGGACGGTGCCCAAGGTGCTGGCAAAGTTGCAGCCATTCTCCTGGCTGGGAGTGATACGCCATTTGGCCTGAATGGCCTTTTCGGCGGTGCCATTCTTGCTGGCTTTGGCATAGCTGACGCCTACTTCAACGCCCTCAATGGGTGCGAATGCGGGTGCCACATTTCCGATGTTGTTTTTCTCGCCATCGCGAGCAACCCAGACTTCGACATGGCCTGCGCCTTTTTCGTTCACATTGGCATCGTCAACAGCCAATGGTCGACCGGCCTGGGCGTTGGTGCCCAAAAGGCAGAGTGTCAATGCGAGCAAGCTCGAAGATTTAAATTTGTGTGCTGTGGTCATGTTGATCATTATCAATAGGAGCCGTTGACTTCGAACTTGCCCACTTCTTGGCGGGTGGAGTCGGCGATCTTGGAGAGTTCCATCACGGTGGCCGTGATCTCTTCAGAGGCCGAGGCATTGCTGCGGGCAATCGCGTCCAAGCTGGTCAAGTTGGCATTGATTTGCTCCACGGCGGCGCTTTGTTCTTCCAGAGCGGCAGAGATGCGCTGCAACATGCTGTCGGTTTCGCGCGAGCCTTGCTCGATCTGGTGCATGCCGTTGTTGACATGCTTGACGGTTTCGACGGCACGTTGGGTTTCGGCCACCGCTTGTTGTACCAAGCGTGCAATTTCTTGCGAGCTTTCGGCGCTGTTGGCGGCCAATTTGCCCACTTCTTCGGCCACCACCGAGAAGCCCTTGCCGTGCTCACCAGCGCGTGCCGCTTCAATGGCCGCATTGAGAGAGAGCAGGTTGGTCTTGTTGGCGATGTTTTCGATCACCTCGGTGATCTTGTTGATCTTTTCAGAGTTGGCGGCGATCGAGCTGACCACTTCCACCATTTGTTCCATCTGCTTCATGCCGTCACGCATGATGCTCATGGATTCTTGCGACTTCTGGCTCGCCACATTGGTGTTGCGCGACACGTCGCCCACCGCGTCGGTGGTTTGGCGCACGGCTGCAGCCAGTTGCGTGATGGCGTGGGTTTGATTTTGTGCGCCGTCAGAGATTTGACCAATCGCTTGGCTGGTCTCGTTGGCCGCAGTGGCCACTTGGCGGGTGTTGTTGTTGATGGCCAGCATGGCGCGTGACAACGACGACAGCGACGTGTTGATGTTGTCTTTGAGTTGAGCCAACTCGCCTTCGCCATGCGCTTCAACGCGCTGAGTCAGGTTGCCTTGTGCCACTTGCTTCATGACTTGGCCGACATCGCCCAACATGTTTTTCAGCGAATGCATGGCGTTGGTTGCTTGCGTCATGGCCGCTTGGTACTC
>JBJOIR010000107.1:0-4142 GCA_046047055.1 Pseudomonadota bacterium
GCATGCAGTCGCGTGCCGACCTGACCCGCACGCTGTTGGGCTGGGGCTTCAGCGCCTTCGAAAAGACCACCCCCATTGCCATGGGCAGCGTGGTCGCCACCGCCAAAGTGGGCTTTGGCAAAGAGAGCACCGTGCCTGCGGTGTTGGGAGCTCCTTGGTTGGTGACCGTGCCGCGCGGTCAACAGGTACAAACCAGCTTTGAAGCCCAAGCCGACTTGCAAGCCCCCGTGGCCAAAGGCGCGGTGGTGGGCAAAGTGATTGCCACCTCGAACGGCAAGACCGTCGGAGAAGCCCCCTTGGTGGCCCAAGTCGAGGTGGAGCGCGCCAATTTGTTGGTGCGCGCTTGGCAATTTGTCACCCGCCTTTTTGGCCAATAAGCCCAGATAAAAATGGGCATGGGTATGAGCATGAGCATGGGCCCATGTTCAGCGCCACCTCAGTGGTTCAATTGCCCCCAAGCTTTGTCTAGCCGCTTGATGCTGACGGGCTGCGGGGTGCGCAGCTCTTGCGCAAAAAAGCTCACGCGCAGTTCTTCGAGCAACCACCGAAACTCCAGCATGCGGGCGTCTTGCGCGCCTTTGCGCTCGGCCACCAAACGCCAATAGCGCTGCTCTTGCGGCCGCAGCTCGGCCAAGCGTTGTGCATCGCGGGCCGGATCGGCGCGGAATTTATCCAAGCGCAGCGTGATGGCTTTGAGGTAACGCGCGCAGTGTTGCAGTTGCGCCCACGGCGTGGCGGCCATGAAGTTTTTGGGCATCAGCCGTTGCAGTTGCTGGGTGCAGTCGGCGGTGGCATCGGGGGCATTTTTGGTGTCTTTGATTTTGCGGGTGGCTGCGCCAAACTCCAGCAAGATGGTGCCCGCCAGACGCGCCACTTCGTTGGCGATCAGCGTCAAGCGGCCACGGCCTTCGTCGATGCGGCGCTTGAAACTGGCCTCGTCATTGGGCAGCGGGTCGAGCAAGAAAGCACGGTCCAAGGCCACTTCAATGATCTGGGTTTTCAGCTCGTCCGCCGTGCCGAGCGGCATGTAGGCCACCGCCATTTTTTGCAAATCAGGAATGTTTTTCTCAAGGTACTTGAGCGCGTCTTTGATCTGCAGCGCAAACAGGCGGCGCAGACCCGCACGGTTTTTCTGAGCGGCCACATCGGGTTCGTCAAAGACCTCGATGGTCACGGCGTCTTGCACATCCACCAGCGCAGGAAAGCCGATCAGGGTCTGCCCGCCTTTGCTGATTTCCATCAGCTCGGGCAACTCGCCAAAAGTCCAGCTGGTGTAGCGCTGAGGGGCCAGGGGCTTGGGTGCGGCTTTAGTTGAATCAATTGGGGTCAGAGCCCGATTTCCTTCGGACAATCGGGATCCGACCCCAGTTGGGACCCCATTTGATTGGGATCCGACCCCGTTTGATTTTTGGTCCGCAGGTGAGGCTGCGCCTGGTGCAGCAACTTTGAGCTGCGCAAGCGCCTGGAAAGCACCACGCGCTTTGGCACCCAGCTCGCCTTTGAGCGCGCCCAAGTTGCGCCCCATGCCCAGCTGTCGGCCGTGCTCGTCCACGACCAACAGGTTCATGAACAGGTGCGGGCTGAGCATTTCGTGTTTGAAGTCCGTCCGCTTGATATCG
Organism: Pseudomonadota bacterium; assembly: GCA_046047055.1. Classification (GTDB taxonomy): domain Bacteria; phylum Pseudomonadota; class Gammaproteobacteria; order Burkholderiales; family Burkholderiaceae_C; genus Limnohabitans_A. The sequence continues at coordinate 1,620 of JBJOIR010000107.1, forward strand.
AGGCTGGTTTCGTCGCGGGCTTTTTTAAGCAATACGTCGGTGAGCGATCCGCTGCCAAACAGCTCGGGGGCCGACAGCTCGGCGGCCAAGCGCGTGGCCGACTCGGGCAAAGGCACAAAGCGGCTGCGCGGGCGTTGCGGCAGGCTTTTCAGCAAAGCCTGAATCTTGTCTTTGAGCAAGCCGGGCACCAACCACTCACAGCGGTCTTCGCTGACTTGGTTCAGCACAAACAACGGCACCGTCACGGTCACGCCATCCCGGGCGTCGCCCGGTTCGTGCAAATAAGCGGCCTGACAGTCGGTGCCGCCCAAGCGTATGTGCTTCGGAAAGGCCTGTGTGGTGATGCCCGCAGCCTCGTGCCGCATCAGTTCTTCACGGCTGAGCTGCAGCAGTCGCGGTTGTTTCACGCTTTCGCTGCGGTACCAGTCCTCCAGCAGCCTGCCGCTGCACACCTCGGGCGGAATTTGTTGGTCATAAAACGCGTAGATCAGCTCATCGTCCACCAACACGTCTTGCCGGCGCGACTTGTGCTCCAGCTCTTCGACCTTGGCGATCATCTTGTGGTTGGCTGCCAAAAAAGGCAGCTTGGTTTCCCACTGTCCGCCCACCAAAGCCTCGCGAATAAAGATGTCGCGGGCGCCATGCAAGTCAACCCGGCTGTAGGCCGTGCGGCGTCCGCTGTAGACCACCAAACCGTATAGCGTGGCGCGCTCCAACGCCACCACTTCGGCGGTCTTCTTTTCCCAATGCGGGTCCAGCACTTGTTTGCGCAGCAGGTGGGTGCCGACCTGTTCCAACCATTGCGGCTCGATGGCGGCAATGCCACGGCCAAACAAGCGCGTGGTCTCGACCAATTCGGCCACCACAATCCAGCGGCCCGGTTTTTTGGACAGGTGCGCACCGGGGTGCTTGTGAAACTTGATGCCGCGCGCGCCCAGATACGCCTCTTCATCCTCCAGCTTGTAGCCCACGTTGCCCAGCAAACCCGCCAGCATGGACAAATGCAACTGCTCATAAGTGGCAGGCCGGGTGTTGATGCGCCAGCGGTGCTCGGTGACCACGGTGAGCAACTGGGAATGCGTGTCACGCCACTCGCGCACACGCCGGATGTTGATGAAGTTTTGCCGCAGCAACTGTTCGTATTGGCGGTTGCTCAGTTTGTGTTCGGCGTCATGGCCACCGCGCGCGTCGTGAAGCCATTTCCACAACTTGAGGTAACCGCTGAATTCGCTTTTGTCGTCGTCAAACTTGGCGTGCTGTTGGTCGGCTTGGGCTTGCGCGTCCATGGGCCGGTCGCGCACGTCTTGCACACTCATGGCGCTGGCAATCACCAGCACTTCATCAAGCGCCTCGCGACTGCGCGCCTCCAAAATCATGCGCCCCACCCGAGGGTCGAGCGGCAAACGGGCCAGCTCTTGGCCAATCGGCGTGAGCTCGTTGTCTTCTTGCACTGCGCCCAATTCGGCCAGCAATTGGTAACCGTCGGTGATGGCGCGCTTAGAGGGCGCTTCAATGAACGGGAAGTCTTCGACCACACCCAAGTGCAGCGACTTCATGCGCAAGATCACCCCCGCCAGAGATGAGCGCAAGATTTCGGGATCGGTGAAACGCGGACCCGCCGCAAAGTCTTTTTCGTCGTACAGCCGAATGCAAATGCCATTGGCCACCCGTCCGCAACGGCCCGCACGTTGGTTGGCCGCCGCTTGGCTGATGGGCTCCACCATCAACTGCTCGACTTTGCTGCGCAGGCTGTAACGCTTGACGCGGGCAGTGCCGGCATCGATGACAAAGCGAATACCCGGCACCGTGAGGGAGGTTTCAGCGACGTTGGTGGCCAGCACAATGCGGCGACCGTTGGAGGCCTCAAAAATGCGGTCTTGCTCGGCTTGCGACAAACGGGCAAACAGCGGCAAGACTTCCGCACTGCGCGTGAGCGGCTGGTGCGACAGGTGTTTGCGCAAGTGGTCGGCGGCTTCGCGGATTTCGCGCTCACCGGGCAAGAAAATCAAGATATCGCCAGCGGCCCCGCCTTGCCACAACTCGTCCACCGCATCGGCCATGGCTTCGTTCAGGCCATAGTCACGCGATTCTTCGTAGGGGCGGTAGCGCTGCTCCACCGGGAAAGTGCGGCCCGACACCATGATGACTGGCGCCGGCCCTTGACGCGATGCAAAGTGCTTGGCAAAACGGTCGGCGTCGATGGTGGCCGAGGTCACCACGATTTTCAGATCAGGGCGGCGCGGCAAGATTTGCCGCAAGTAGCCCAGCAAGAAGTCGATGTTCAGGCTGCGCTCGTGGGCCTCATCGATGATGAGGGTGTCGTAGGCCTGCAACAACGGGTCGTTCTGGGTTTCGGCCAGCAAAATGCCGTCGGTCATCAGTTTGACCGACGCATTTTTGGACAAACGGTCTTGAAAACGCACCTTGAAACCCACCACCTCACCCAAAGGGGTTTTGAGTTCTTCGGCAATGCGCTTGGCCACCGAGCTGGCCGCAATGCGGCGTGGTTGGGTGTGTCCAATC
>JBJOIR010000108.1:0-3966 GCA_046047055.1 Pseudomonadota bacterium
GGCATCAACACCGAGCCCGCCTTTTCACCCGACGGCACGGCTTTGTTTTTTGTCAGTGACCGCGGGGGAAGCCCCCAGATCTACCGCATGCCCGCCCAAGGAGGCCCGGCTGAACGCGTGACATTCACGGGCACTTACAATATTTCACCTGCCGTCAGCCCCGACGGTCGCTGGTTGGCCTACATCTCTCGCACAGGCGGCGGTTTCCGTTTGCAACTGATGGATTTGGCCTCTGGCCAAGTGACCGCGCTGACCGATACATCGGCGGACGAGCGTCCCAGCTTCGCGCCAAACAGCCGTTTGCTGGTGTATGCCACCGTGTTTCAAGGGCGTGAGTCCTTGATGACCAGCACCTTGGATGGGCGCATAAAAGCCCGCTTGGCTGGGCAAGGTGGCGACATCCGTGAGCCCCATTGGGGCCCGATGCGCAAATGAATTTTGAATTTAAATTGACGAGGAAAATCATGAAAAAAAATCTGTTGGCCAGTTTGTTGTTGGTTTCTCTGTTGGCCGGTTGCGCCTCGGGTGTGAAGCTGGACGATGTACCGGTAGAAGACAAAGCCGCCACCTCTTCGGGTGCGACCGCGCAAGCCGTTGGCAACGAACAAAACAACGCGCAGACCGGCGTTGCATCTGTGGTGGTTGACAAGTCCAGCACGGGCATTGGCCCTGTGGGGGTGGCGCATGTGGTGTTTTTTGATTACGACAGCTTTGTGGTCCGTGCCGAAGCGCGCCCTGTGCTCGAAAGCCATGCCCGTTTCTTGCAAGCCAACAAGCAACGCAAAGCCAACTTGGAAGGCCACACCGACGAGCGTGGCGGTCGTGAATACAACTTGGCGCTGGGTCAAAAGCGTGCCGAAGCTGTCCGTCAAGCTCTGAGCTTGCTGGGGGTGCCAGAAAGCCAAATGGAAGCGGTCAGTTATGGCAAAGAAAAGCCTGCGGCTCAAGGCTCTTCTGAAGACGACTTGGCGAAGAACCGCCGGGTTGAAATTCGGTACTGATCGCCATGACCCACAGCGGCATGACGATCTCGTTGGGTCTTCGCGGGGCACTGGCCATTGTGCTGGCCGGCCTGATGGGCACAGCCCAAGCTGCTTTGTTTGAGGACGAAGAGGCGCGCAGAGCCATCTTGGATTTGCGCCAACGCGTTGAGCAATCCAACACGGTCATCAAAGGCATGGGCGATGAAAACGCCCAGCTGCGCCGGGCCTTGCTCGATTTGCAGGGGCAAATTGAAAGTCTTAAATCCGATTTGTCTAAAAGCCGCGGTGCTCAAGAACAGTTGGCCCGTGATTTGTCTGAGCTGCAGGTTCGCCAAAAAGACCTGCTCTCAGGGTTGGAAGACCGCCTGCGCCGCTCGGATGAGCGCATGCAACGTCTCGAGCCCGTCAAGGTCAGCATGGATGGCGCTGAGTTCATGGCCGAACCCGCTGAAAAACGCGAGTTCGACGCCGCCATGGAACTCTTTCGCAATGGCGATTTTGTCGCCGCTCAAAGCGGCTTGGGTGGGTTTGTGAACCGTTACCGCCTCAGCGGCTATGTGCCCTCGGCGTTGTTCTGGTTGGGCAATGCGCAATACGCCAACAAGGACTACAAAGAATCTTTGGCGAATTTCCAAAGAATGTTGAAGTCGACACCGACGCACCCTCGTGCGCCGGAAGCCATGTTGGCCATTGCCAATGTTCAGATTGAGCTGAAGGACTTGAAGTCGGCTCGCAAGTCTCTGGACGATTTGATCAAAGCGCATCCCACGACCGAGACCGCGGCCACGGCCCGCGACCGCTTGGCGCGTTTGCGCTGAACCTGCACTTCAGGACATTCGGGTGATCACGCTCGAGCAACTGCAATTACAAACCGCGCTGGTGCTGGGGCTGACGTTCTTGTTGGCCACTCTGGCGGGGGTACTGTTCCACCGCACGCACTTTTGCACCATGGGGGCCATCAGCGATGGCGTGGTCATGGGCGACTTCACACGCGCACGGCAATGGGTGCTCGCTGTGGCCGTGGCGGCCTTGGGTTTTGGGGTGATGGCTTGGCAAGGCTGGATCAACCCGAACAACACCATTTATGCGGGTCAACAATTGTCTTGGCTGTCATTGTTGTTGGGTGGCGCCTTGTTCGGTTCGGGCATGGTGTTGGCATCGGGTTGCGTCAGCAAATCCTTGATTCGAGTCGGAGCCGGCAACCTGAAATCATTGGTCGTGTTGATGGCGGTGGGCATTTCTGCTTTGGCCGCCATGCGCGGCCTGGTCGCGATTTGGCGCGTCAAGTCCTTGGACCAAGTGACCGTGGGCACCGGGGCAGGGCCCTTTGTGGGCCAATGGCTGAGCAGCTACACGGGTCTGTCACAGCCCTTGGCGTGGTTGCTCGCGGCGGGTTTGTTTGCTGGCTTGCTGTGCCTTTGGGTGTTCAAAGACCGACAGCTTTTGCGTTGGCCAAACATGGTGCCTGGCGTAGGCGTTGGCTTGGTGGTGGTGGCGTTTTGGTGGATTGCGGGTGTGATGGGCTTTGCCCCTGAACACCCTGAGACCTTAGAGCCGGTATTTTTGGGTTCTGCCAGTGGTCGCATGGAGGCCATCAGCCTCACCGCACCCGTGGCTTTGTGGTGGGATGCCTTGATGTACCTGAGCGATGGCACCAAACGTTTGACTCTGGGCATGATGACGGTGCTGGGCTTGGGGCTGGGTTCGTTTGTCAGTGCCAAAAAGCAAGGCTCCTTCCGTTGGGAGGGGTTCACCCAAACCTCTGACTTGGCCCTGCATTTATTGGGTGGCTGCCTGATGGGGGTGGGCGGTGTCATGGCCCTCGGTTGCACCGTTGGCCAAGGCTTGTCTGGCTTGTCGACATTGAGCTTGGGCAGTTTTCTGGCCATCTTGGGCATTGTGTTGGGCGCCGTGGTGGCGCTGAATTGGCAAATGCGGCGAGCGGAGTCCGCATGAACGCAGAGCCGGTGCTGACAAGAGAAGACGATCGGCGATTTGGTGGCTTGCAGAGGTTGTATGGCGTGCAAGGCGCACATCAAATTCGCCAGGCGCATGTGGTGGTGGTCGGCATTGGCGGCGTAGGCTCTTGGGTGGCCGAAGCTTTGGCCCGCAGTGGCGTGGCCCGCTTGACTTTGGTGGACATGGACCACATTGCCGAATCCAACATCAACCGACAAATTCATGCGCTCACCAACACCACAGGGCAGTCAAAGGTGGCGGCCATGAAAGAGCGCATTGTCTTGATTCACCCCGAATGCCAAGTGGCTGCCGTGGACGAGTTTGTGACGCCTGAAAATTGGCCCACGCTTCTCACCGAGATGCCCGATGCCCTGGTCGACGCATGTGATCAGGTGCGGGCCAAAGTGGTCATGGCCGACTGGGCTTTGACGCACCGGGTGGGCTTTGTTACGGTGGGTGCTGCAGGCGGTAAGCGTTTGGCGCACAAAGTGGATGTGGACGATTTGTCCAAAATTACCCACGACCCTTTGTTGGCCCAAGTGCGCTACCGTTTGCGCAAACACCATGGTGCCCCGAAGGGCGAAAAACGCATGGGTGTTCGAGGAATTTTTAGCCGTGAGTCGGTGGCGCCACCCGATGCGTCCTGTGCAATCGAGGGCGATGGCTCGCTCAATTGCCATGGCTATGGTTCGGTGGTCAGCGTGACGGCCACTTTTGGCATGTGCGCGGCATCAGAAATTTTGAATTTTTTGGCTGAGCGGTCTCTGAAGGCCTCAAAATAACGCTATAATTTGACTCTTGCTCCAGTGCAACGCCACTGAAGCAAAGGGACCATAGCTCAGTTGGTAGAGCAGCGGACTTTTAATCCGTTTGTCGTGGGTTCGACCCCCGCTGGTCCCACCAATCCAATAAAAAGCACTTTGTATTTCGGTACAAAGTGCTTTTTTCTTGGCCCAGCGCCACCTGGCCGCAGACACCCACCGAAAGAATGCCATGAGCAGCCCAAACAATCGCCCCACTGATG
>JBJOIR010000109.1:0-3813 GCA_046047055.1 Pseudomonadota bacterium
TGGTGAAAGTGGTGATGGATGCGCGCCAAATGGCGCTGTACTTCAGTCGCGCACCCATTCCTTGGTGGCGCGATGGCCAAGCGCCATCCGGTCTCAAGGCGCTGCCCAGCCCAGCACCTCTGCGCCACATCGGCATTTACGCTTACCGGGCTGGTTTTTTGGCCGCGTTTCCGCAATTGCCCCCCGCGCCCATCGAAAGCCTCGAATCCTTGGAACAATTGCGGGCCTTGTGGCATGGCCACCGCATCGCTGTGCATGTGGCCCCAGAAGCGCCCGGTCCAGGGGTCGACACGCCAGAAGACTTGGCCAAAGTCCGACAACTGATCACCGACTGACCTGAGCCCCTGCTTTTTGACCGTAAGGCAACTTTGAGAATGGCGTGATATTCTCAAAATAATCATGCCTCAGTCTCTTTTTGTGAATTTGCGGCATCACCGATTTCTAACGATAAGGACCTTCCCATGAGACTCATTTTGTTGGGCGCACCTGGCGCTGGCAAAGGCACACAAGCCACCTTCATTTGCCAGAAATACAAAATTCCGCAAATTTCTACAGGTGACATGTTGCGTGCCGCTGTCAAAGCGGGCACACCATTGGGCCTGCAAGCCAAGGCTGTCATGGAATCTGGCGGGCTGGTGAGCGATGACTTGATCATCAACTTGGTGAAAGAGCGCATTGCCCAAGCCGATTGCGCCAATGGCTTTTTGTTCGACGGTTTCCCCCGCACCATTCCCCAAGCCGATGCCATGAAGGCCGCCGGCGTTAAGTTGGACTATGTGCTGGAAATCGATGTGCCCTTCGACGCCATCATCGAACGCATGAGCGGCCGCCGCTCGCACCCCGCCTCTGGCCGCACTTACCACGTCAAATTCAACCCACCCAAAGTGGCCGGTGTGGACGATGTGACCGGCGAGCCCTTGGTGCAGCGTGCAGACGACCAAGAAGAAACCGTCAAAAAACGTTTGGATGTTTACAGCTCGCAAACCCGCCCGCTGGTGGACTATTACGCCAATTGGGCCAAAGCAGACGCCGGCACGGCCCCCAAGTACCGCGCCATCAGCGGCACTGGCAGCGTGGAAGACATCACCACACGTGCATTGACTGCACTGGCCAACTGATTTTTCAGGCCCTCAAAGCAAAAGCCCCGCACTGCGGGGCTTTTTTGTTGGCTTGCGGGCTGGCTAACGCGGCTTGAGGCTACTGCGCAGCGCCCATCAGTTCCAGCATCAAACTCACCCGGGCCTTGTAAGCGTTCAGGCCAACGGCAACCGCCTCAAAATGAGCGGGTTGCCCCACCAAGCGCCCTTCGGTGCAGCGGGTCGTCAAGCGCACCGCAACGCCCTGGGCCTGAGCTGCCTGCAAGGCGACCACCCAAGTTTGATGCACCGTTCCATTGCCGGTGCCGGCCACCACCAAACCTTTGACCCCAGCGGCCACGAGTGACTGAACTTGCCGCGCATCACTGCCCGCATGGCTGTGCAACACCCCAACCCAAGGCCACTCGGCGCAGGGCACCGTCAAGGCGGGGTTCGTTTGGCCTTGGGCCACTTTTTGCACGGGGCTTGGGTGGGTGGACCAACGCACCTGGCCCTGCTCAACCCAGCCCTGCGGACCCGATTCTCCAGAACTGAAAGCGTCCAAGCGGTAGGGGTGTACTTTTTGCACCCGCTCGGCCGTGTGGATCTGGCCCGCACAAACCACCCACACGCCGGGTGCTTGTGGCGCGCGCGCCAAGGCCAGTGCATCCAGCAGGTTTTGCGGCCCATCGGGCGTGAGTGCTGTGGCGGGACGCATGGCACACGTCATCACCACCGGCTTGGATGGGTTCAGCACTTGCTGCAAAAACCACGCAGTCTCTTCCAGCGTGTCTGTGCCATGGGTGATGACCACAGCGCGCACATCCGGCTGGTCCAACCAGTGCGCCGTCCTCAAAGCCAATGCCTGCCAAGTGGCGTGGTCCATGTCTTTGCTGTCCAGTTGCGCCACTTGTTCGCACGCCAGCACATCTCCCTGCAAGGCGCCTGACAGGCCTGGCACAGCGTCCAGCAAATGCTGCACCCCCAGTTGTCCAGCGGTGTAACCGGTGTGGTCGGTGTTGCTGGCAGCAGTGCCTGCAATGGTGCCGCCTGTGCCCAAAACCACAATTTTTTGCATTTTTTTTGTGTCCACCGCTTGCACAACCTTAAAAACTGGTTAAAAATACAGTCACTGGATGAATAAACAGTTCCATCCAGTGCCCTGAAAGGACCTCGCCATGATTGACAGCCCCAAACTGACCGCCCGGCAGCAAGAAATTCTGGAACTCATCCAGAGCACCATTGCCAACACCGGTGCGCCCCCCACGCGTGCCGAAATCGCCAGCGTGCTGGGCTTCAAATCTGCCAACGCCGCCGAGGAACACCTCAAAGCCTTGGCCCGCAAAGGGGCCATCGAACTGGTCAGTGGCACCTCGCGCGGCATCCGCTTGAAGGGCGGCACCCGCAGCAACCTGCGCGCTCCGTCCGACCTGTTCAGCCTCACCCTGCCCGGTCTGGGGCAACTGAGTTTGCCACTGGTGGGCCGTGTCGCTGCAGGCTCGCCTATTTTGGCGCAAGAGCACGTCGACCGAAGCTACCAAATTGAAAGCACCTTGTTCAGCGAACAGCCCGACTATCTGTTGCGAGTGCGCGGCATGTCCATGCGCGATGCCGGCATCATGGACGGCGACTTGTTGGCCGTCAAATCCACCAAAGACGTGCGCAACGGCCAAATCGTGGTGGCCCGTTTGGGCGACGAAGTCACCGTCAAACGCTTGCGCAAAACGGCCAGCGGCATCGAGCTGCTGCCCGAAAACCCCGATTACCAAACCATTGTGGTCAACCCCGAAGAGCCCTTTGACATCGAAGGTCTGGCCGTGGGCCTGATCCGCAACACCCTCTTGATGTAAATCACCGCTTGCCGCACCAGGTGGCGGGCGCTGATGGCAAATTGCCATCGGCCCTGGTTCAGCAAGCTCCAACTGCAATCCTGCCTGTGTCCAACCTCCATGCTTTTGAAAGGTTTCACATGGGAATCGCTCTGCTTGCTTTTTCGGGTCTTTTTCAAGGCCTTGCCAATGTCACCCGCCCTGCCCCCAAGGTGGTGAAGACCCCTCGCGCCAATGCGTATTTGAGGCCCCTGTGGACCACCCACCGGCCCGCTTGCACACCCCAAGCGTTGAAAACAGCCCTATTGCCACACCGCATGCCAACCGCTTCAGCCCGACCAGCGCTGCGTGTTGTGCGGGTCACCGACCCTGACAGCCGCGTCAAAGGGGCCGGTCGCATGGTCATTTCTGGCCGCATGGCCGATGTCTGCGCCGAACTCGACCGCTTGGCCGCCCTCGAGGCTGCACAGTCACGCGTTTGAGCTGAATTGCACCTCCAGCGCCTCCAATCGGGCGCTTCGTCAAGGCACAATGGAGGGATGAACATTGTGATCCTTGACGACTACCAAGATGCCGTTCGCAAACTGGACTGCGCAGTCAAACTCGAAAACTACCCAGCCAAGGTTTACACCAACACCGTGAAGGGCATGGGGCAGCTGTCGGTGCGCCTGAAAGACGCCGACATTCTGGTGCTCATTCGTGAGCGCACCCATCTGACACGCGCCATCATCGAAAAATTGCCGCGCCTGAAGCTGATTGCACAAACCGGCCGCATGGGTTCGCACATTGATCTCGCCGCCTGCACCGAACGGGGTATCGCTGTGGCCGAAGGCGTGGGCTCGCCTGTCGCCCCCGCGGAGCTGACTTGGGCCTTGATCATGGCGGCCGCGCGTCGATTGCCCCAATAC
>JBJOIR010000110.1:0-3724 GCA_046047055.1 Pseudomonadota bacterium
GGACAAACGGTCTTGAAAACGCACCTTGAAACCCACCACCTCACCCAAAGGGGTTTTGAGTTCTTCGGCAATGCGCTTGGCCACCGAGCTGGCCGCAATGCGGCGTGGTTGGGTGTGTCCAATCAGTCGGCCCCGCTCGCCAGGCTTGGCGTTCAGTCGGCCACGCCCCAGCGTGAGCGCAATTTTGGGCAGTTGGGTGGTCTTGCCCGAGCCGGTTTCACCGCAGACGATGATGACCTGGTGCTGCGCCATGGCGGCCAGAATTTCGTCGCGGCGCGCAGAGACCGGCAGGCTTTCGGGAAACTCGATTTGAAGAGGGGTGTCGGACAAGGCGGAACTTCTGTGAAAATCAAGGCAAGAACAGCGGGGGATTATCCCAGTCCCGCGCACCCCGCCACACATCGCTGCTTATTCACTGCCCATGACCACCGTCTTCAACTTCACCTTCGTGCCCTGGTTTCGGTCGGTGGCGCCCTACATTCACATGCACCGGGGCAAGACCTTTGTGGTGGGCATCGCGGGAGAGGCCATTGCGGCGGGCAAGTTGCACAACCTGGCGCAAGACTTGGCGCTGATTCAAAGCATGGGTGTGAAGATTGTGTTGGTGCACGGCTTTCGCCCGCAGGTGAACGAGCAATTGGCGGCCAAGGGGCATGCCCCCCAATATTCCCACGGCATTCGCATCACCGACAGCGTGGCACTCGACTGCGCTCAAGAGGCTGCTGGGCAGTTGCGCTACGAGATCGAGGCTGCCTTCAGCCAAGGCTTGCCCAACACGCCCATGGCGGGCTCGACGGTGCGGGTGATTTCGGGCAACTTCATCACCGCACGGCCGGTGGGCATTGTGGACGGGGTGGACTTTCAACATTCGGGGTTGGTGCGCAAGGTCGATGTGGACGGCATCATGCGCACGCTCGACATGGGCGCCTTGGTGTTGCTCTCTCCCTTTGGCTTTTCGCCCACCGGTGAAGCCTTTAACTTGACCATGGAAGAAGTGGCCACCAGCGTGGCCTCTGAGTTGCAGGCCGACAAACTGATTTTTGTGACCGAGATTCCGGGCATCCGCATGCAACCTGCGGAACCGGCGAGCGACGACAACCCGATCGACACCGAGCTGCCACTGGCTGCCGCCAAGCAACTGCTGGCCTCGCTGCCCCGCCCCACAGAGCCTACCGACATTGGTTTTTACCTGCAGCACTGCGTGAAGGCCTGCGAAGAAGGCGTGGAGCGCTCGCACATCTTGCCCTTCGCGGTGGATGGCTCGCTCTTGCTGGAGGTGTATGTGCACGATGGCATTGGCACCATGGTGGTGGACGAAAAGCTGGAAGAACTGCGCGAAGCCACCTCAGACGACGTGGGCGGCATCTTGCAACTGATTGAGCCTTTTGAGCAAGACGGCACCTTGGTCAAGCGCGACCGCACCGAGATCGAGCGCGACATTGACCACTACACCATCATCGACCACGACGGGGTGATCTTTGCCTGTGCGGCGCTTTACCCCTACCCCGAAGCCAAAACAGCTGAGATGGCGGCGCTCACCGTATCGCCGCAGTCACAAGGCCAGGGCGACGGCGAAAAAGTGCTGAAACGCGTCGAGCAACGCGCCCGCGCCATGGGCCTGAAAAGCATTTTTGTGCTGACCACCCGCACCATGCACTGGTTCATCAAGCGGGGCTTTGTGCAGCAAGACCCCGACTGGTTGCCTGAAGCCCGCAAGCGCAAATACAACTGGGACCGCAAGAGTCAGGTGCTGGTGAAAAAGCTCTGACCGCCACGCCAGCATAGTGGCTCTGCTGAGCTCTAATCGGGCAGGTCAGACCCGATCAAGCCGCCTCGGTGGCGGTGGGCTTGGGCTGCTTGAATGCCCGCAAGGCCAACCACAGGCCGGCCAATGTGAAGGCCACAAAAGCCAGAAACGACCAATTGGCAATCGAGCCGCCCAAAAAGGTCCAGTCGATCTTGGTGCAATCGCCGCTGCCTTTGAAGATCATGGGAATGGCGCGGTTGATGGGGAAATTTTCGACCATGCCGTAAAAGTCGCGCCCACAGGTGACGATTTCGGGTGGGTACCACTGCAGCCAGCTTTGGCGTGCGGCCGTGAAGGCCCCAAACCCCGCGCTCAGCGCCAGCAGCAACGACACGATGCCCAAACCCCTGCCCTGCAAACGCCAGCCCAGCAAGCCCAACAGCACCACCCCGATCAGCGCATAGCGCTGCACGATGCACATCGGGCACGGGTTGAGCCCGACCACGTGCTGCAAATACAAGCCAAACACGAGCATGCCCACACCCGTGAGTGCAATGAGGACCATCCATCGTTGGGGGGTGAGAGACGCGAGGTTCATGGCAAGAGAATAAGCAACAACGGGCGCATTGTGCGCCCGTGCTGGTTTGGGGCAGGTGGGGCGCAAGAGAAAGCCCCTGTCAAATCAGGATTCGGCAAACGCCCGTTCAATCACAAAGGCGCCCGGTGTGCTGGTGTTGCCCTCGACCAGGCCCCGCTCTTCGCAAATGCGCTTCAGGTCTTTGAGCATGCCGGGGCTGCCACAAATCATGATGCGGTCGGTTTCGGGGTTGAGTGTGGGCATACCCAAATCGGCAAACAATTTGCCGTTTTCAATCAAGTCCGTCAGGCGGCCTTGGTTTTTGTAGGGCTCGCGGGTGACGGTGGGGTAGTACAAAAGCTGCTGGCTGACCATCTCGCCCAAAAACTCGTGCGCAGGCAGCTCTTGGGTGATGTAGTCGTGGTAGGCCAACTCGTTCACCTGACGAACGCCGTGCACCAAGATGACTTTTTCGAATCGCTCATAGGTGTCGGGGTCGCGGATGATGCTCATGAAAGGCGCCAAACCGGTGCCGGTGGACATGAGGTACAGGTTTTTGCCGGGCAACAGGTAGTCGCACAGCAAGGTGCCGGTGGGTTTGCGGCCCACCACAATGCTGTCGCCCACCTGAATGTGCTGCAACTTGGAGGTCAGCGGGCCGTCGGGCACCTTGATGCTCAAAAACTCCAAATGCTCTTCGTAGTTGGCACTGGCGATCGAGTAAGCGCGCAGCAACGGTTTGCCGTTGTCGCCGCGCAAGCCAATCATGGTGAAGTGGCCGTTCGAAAAGCGCAAAGCTTGGTCACGGGTGGTGGTGAAGCTGAACAGGCGGTCGGTCCAGTGGTGAACACTCAAAACGCGTTCTTCGAGAAATGCACTCATTTGATGGGCTTGTGTTGGGGCGAGGACAAGAGTCCCGGTGCCACGAAGGGGATGCTGAAAGCTTGCTACAGTTACGGCCTGAAAGACCACAGGACAGTGGGCCTGTCATGCAACAGGCGGTATTGTCATGTGAACCACTCAAAACTGGAAATACTGAAATTTTATATCCGTATAACCAGCGCTTCTTAAGATAAATCAAGGCTCGAAGACACCATGGCACGCACCGTTCAATGCATCAAACTCGGCACCGAAGCAGAAGGTCTGGACTTTCCACCCTACCCCGGCGATCTGGGCAAGCGCATTTGGGAAAGCGTCAGCAAGCAGGCTTGGGCCGATTGGCTCAAGCACCAAACCATGCTGGTCAATGAAAACCGCCTGAATTTGGCCGATCTGCGCGCCCGCCAATACTTGGCCCGCCAAATGGAAAACCACTTTTTTGGCGACGGTGCAGATGCCGCTCAAGGCTACGTGCCTCCCGCGGCCAACTGAAACCGCCTGAAGTTGGAGTTCGCCCTTGT
>JBJOIR010000111.1:0-3532 GCA_046047055.1 Pseudomonadota bacterium
ACATGGCTTTGGCATGCAGGTCATCTATCACAACCGCAGCCAGCTGAACGCCGACCTTGAGGCCGAATGCCGAGCCCGTTATGTCTCCAAGCAAGAGCTGTTGCAAAGTGCTGACCATGTGATGTTGGTGGTGCCTTACAGCGCCGAATCGCACCACACGATTGGCGCGGCAGAGTTGGCTCAAATGAAGCCCACCGCCACCCTGATCAACATTGCGCGTGGGGGCATCGTCGACGATGCGGCCTTGGCCAAGGCTTTGGCCGCGCGCCAAATCGCTGCGGCGGGTTTGGATGTGTTTGAAGGCGAGCCTTCGGTGCACCCCGATTTGTTGAAGGTGCCCAACGTGGTGTTGACGCCCCACATTGCCAGTGCCACCGTGAAGACCCGCAAGGCCATGGCCCAGTTGGCTGCCGACAATTTGGTGGCCTACCTGACCCATGGTCAAGCGCTGACCCCGCTCAACACCGTGACCGGAAAAGCCGCATGAACGAATGGCTGGGTCTTGCGCTGGGCGCACTCAACCTGTTGTTGCTTGTGCTGTTGCTGGTGCGCACCCGCCTATCGGCTTCTGCAGAATCTGAGCCCTCGGCCGAGCATCTGGCTTGGCAACAACAGCAGTTTGCGGCGGCGCAGGCGCAAACCGAGCGACTCGAGCGCGAACTGCGCAATGACATCGCGCAATCGGGCGTGCAAGGGCGACAAGAGTCGATGCAAACGCTGACGCTGTTTCAGCAAACCCTGCTGCAACAAAGCGCTGAAGCCACACGCACCCAAAACCAGCAAATTGACGCACTGGCCCAGCAACTGGCCTTGATGCAGAAAAGCCTGACCGACAGCTTGGCCCAACAGGTCAATGCGTTGTCCGAGTCGAATGCCCGTCGCTTGACGGAGATGCGCGGCACCATGGAAACCCAATTGGCGCAGTTGCAGCAAAGCAATGCCGCCAAACTGGACGAAATGCGCCAGACCGTGGACGAAAAATTGCAAGCCACACTGCAAGCCCGTTTGGGCGAGAGCTTCAAGCAAGTGGCCGAGCGTTTGGAGCAGGTCCACAAGGGGCTGGGCGAAATGCACCACTTGGCCCAAGGCGTGGGCGACCTCAAACACCTGCTGACCAATGTCAAAACCCGGGGCATGTTTGGCGAGGCACAACTTGCCTCCTTGCTTGAGCAGGTGTTGACGTCTGAGCAATATGCCACACAGGTTTCAGTGCGCCCCGGCGATAAAAACCGCGTGGACTTTGCCATTCGCTTGCCGGGCCGCTCAGAACACGGCGATCCGGTCTGGCTGCCGATCGATGCCAAATTTCCCAACGAAGACTACGAGCGCTTGCTCGAGGCACAAGGCCGCGCTGATCCGGTGCAAGCCGAGTTGTGTGCCAAGGCCTTAGAAAACCGCATCAAGCTGGAGGCCAAGTCTATTTCTGAGAAATACATCGAGCCGCCACACACTACCGATTTCGCCATTTTGTTTTTGCCCACCGAAGGGCTGTATGCCGAGGTCTTGCGCCGTCCCGGTTTGATGGAAACCCTGCAGCGTGATCACCGCGTGACACTGGCGGGCCCGACCAACTTGATGGCCATGCTGAATGCGCTGCAAATGGGCTTCAGGACCTTGGCGCTCGAAAAACGATCCAGTGAAGTGTGGCAAGTGCTGGGCGCCGTCAAGACCGAGTTTGGTAAGTTTGGTGAGGTGCTGGCCAAGGTCAAAGAACAAACGCAGACCGTGCTGAACACCTTGGACAAAGCCCAAACCCGCAGCAATGTCATGCACCGCGCGTTGCGACAAGTCGATGCTTTGCCCGAACCCGAGGCCCAAGCCCTGTTGCCCGGCGGTGAGGTGTGAATCGCCCAGTGGGGCTGAGTGAACCTGCATGAATGCGTCATTGCTTCGGCTGATTGCAGGACAAATCTTTTTGCATGCGTGCATGGCGGGCATGCGCATGGCCATCCCCTTGCTGGCACTGAAGCAGGGCTTCAGCGCCATGGCCGTGGGCGCGCTGCTGGCCATGTTTGCCTTAACGCAAGTGTTTTTGGCCTTGCCCGCAGGCCGCTATGCCGACCGCAAGGGCCTGAAAAAACCGGTATTGATCAGCGTTGTCATGGCCTCTGTTGGCGCAGGCCTGTCGGTGGTGTGGCCCCTGTTTCCGGTGTTGTGCCTGAGCGCCTTGGCTACGGGCGGGGCGACAGGCATGGCCGTTATTTCTTTGCAGCGCCATGTGGGTCGCATGGCCACCGATGCGGTGCAACTCAAAGAAGCGTTCAGTTGGTTGTCGATTGGTCCGGCCATTTCTAACTTTTTAGGACCGGTCATGGCCGGCTTGCTGATTGACTTTGCCGGCCCAGAGCCGGCCCATCTTTCGGGTTTTCGCTGGGCGTTTTTCTGCTTGGCCGTGCTGCCTTTGGGCACGTGGTTTTGGGTGCGCAAGGTGCCTGAGTTGCCCATTCCAGCAGCACCCGATCCCGCGGCGGCTCGCCGAACTTTGGATTTGCTGGCCGATCCGATGATGCGCCGTTTGCTGGGGGTGAATTGGCTGCTGTCGTCGTGCTGGGATGTGCACACCTTTGTAGTGCCGGTGTTGGGGCACGAGCGCGGCTTCAGTGCCTCTGTGGTGGGCACCATCTTGGGCGCGTTTGCCATCTCGGCGGCATTTATTCGGGTGTGTTTGCCCTGGATTTCACGCCATGTGCATGAGCACCAAATCATCACCGGGGCGATGGTCAGCACGGCCTTGTTGTTTGGGCTTTACCCCTTCATGCCCACACCGTGGAGCATGGGGTTTTGTTCGGTGCTGTTGGGCATGGTGCTCGGCATGGTGCAGCCCATGATCATGAGCACCTTGCACCAGATCACGCCGCAGCACCGGCAGGGGGAGGCGCTGGGCTTGCGGCTCATGAGCATCAATGCCTCTAGCGTGTTGATGCCCATCCTCTTTGGCGCTGCAGGGGCCATTGCCGGCGTGGCGCCGGTGTTTTGGGTGGTGGGTGGCGCCGTGGGGTGGGGCGCTCGTGCGGCATGGCATTTGCGACCTCACAAAAGCCATGCTTCGCCATAACGGCTACAGGTTCAGTCTTTAGGGCTGTTCAGCTGATAAAAATCGCCAATGATGCGCCATGCCTCTTGCGGCGTGTCGACATAGTGGATCAAGTTCAGATCTTCCTTGGAAATGGTGCCTTCTTCCACCAAGACTTCCATGTGGATCAGGCGTTTCCAATAGTCAGAGCCAAACAACAAGATGGGCACTTGCCGCGCCTTTTGGGTTTGCACCAAGGTCATGACTTCGAACAACTCGTCCAGCGTGCCAAAGCCGCCAGGAAATGCCACCAAGGCTTTGGCGCGCATCATGAAATGCATTTTGCGCAGCGCGAAGTAATGGAACTTGAAGCTCAACTCTGGCGTGACATACGGGTTGGGGTGCTGTTCGTGGGGCAGCGCAATGTTCAGGGCCACCGAAGGCGCACCCGCTTCATTGGCGCCTCGGTTGGCCGCCTCCATGATGCCGGGGCCACCGCCTGTGCAAATGAACAAACGT
>JBJOIR010000112.1:0-3394 GCA_046047055.1 Pseudomonadota bacterium
GCTCCGACGGCTTACCAGTTCCAAGGCTTCAAGTTAAACCGCGCCATCATGTTGCCCACGGTCACCCGCGTGACCCAAGCCATCGTGGGCGAAATGAGCACGGACGAAGCTGTGAGCAAAATCAGCTCCGACATGAAAGACGCGATCCAGCAAGCCCAGAAGTGATGGCGATCTAGGTAACACGCCACGGCGTGTGAACCACAGGGGCATCCAAGGGATGCCCCTTTTTTGGAAATCTCTCCGGTTTCAGCGCCCTTAGTTAGAACGAAAGCGGTCAATGACCATTCTTGCTTATTTCTTCAACCTGCTCGAGCCGCTGTTCAAACTGGGCCAACGGCTGCTGGGTGTGCAGCGCTTGGGTTGGATGTTTGTGGCGCCCAACCTGCTGGTTTTTGGCCTGTTTTGTTTCTTGCCGATCATGATCAACGTGGTCTATGCGACCACCGGTGGCGTCAACTTGATGCCTTGGGATCGGCCCTTCACGGGCGGTGAAAACTTTCAAATTTTGTTTGAGTGTGGCAACTACACCGACTTGTCAACCTGCCGCAAAGACATCTTTTGGCGCGCCATGGGCAACACCCTCAAGTTCAGCCTGATTCAGGTCGGCTTGATGGTTTTTTTCGCACTCATCACGGCCTTGGTGCTGAACCGAAAAATCATGGGCCGAGGCTTCTGGCGCGGGGTGTTCTTTTACCCTGTGTTGTTGTCGCCGGTGGTGGTGGCTCTGATCTGGAAATGGTTGCTGCAAAGCCAAGGCGCTTTCAATGCAGGTCTGATCGCGATGGACGCTGCGCCCATCGAATGGTTGACCCAAGCCGGCTGGGCCTTTTTCTGGGCGGTGTTTGTCTCCATTTGGGCGCACATGGGTTTTTACACCCTGATTTTGTTGGCTGGACTGCAGGCCATTCCCAAAGACTTGTATGAAGCGGCAGAGATGGACCGCGCCTCGCCTTGGCGCACCCTGACGCGCATCACCCTGCCCTTGTTGCTGCCCAATTTGGTGGTGGTGTTGGTGTTGGCCGCTATCAGAGCCGTGCAAGTCTTTGACGAGGTGTTTGTGCTGACCGGCGGTGGGCCCGGCTCTGCCACCACCTTCATCGTGCAATTCATTTACCAAACAGGTTTTGCCGAACAAATTCACCTGTATGGGCTGGCGGCTGCCGCCTCACTCGCCCTGGCGCTTTTCTTGATTTTGCTGACGTTGGCGCAACTGCGTTTGACACGTGCGAATGAACTTGGACAAAAGGCACGTTGATATGAACTGGTTGAACTTCCTTCTCAAAACCCGAGGTCGGCGCCAGTTGCACTGGACCGACACCGTGAGCTACCTGTATTTGGTGGTGGGCTTGTTCATGATGTTTGCACCCGTGGTGTGGCTGGTCATGTCGTCCTTCAAGACGGAGGCTGCAATTGCGCAATTTCCGCCGAGCTTCTTGCCTTACAGCCAAAAATCCGTGAGCGTGCCGGGCCATGACAAGCCCCTGCCGCTCTACACGGTGACCTTGGAAGACGGCAGCAAGCGCGAGCTGGTGCAAATCAATCGCATCGGCATCAAAGCCAACATGGTCGATCCAGCCCAACCCGAAGAACGCATCTCGGTCAACATCAACCAACGCCAACCGGTGAACGAGTTGAAGTGGGCCTGGAACAACTACACCGACCTGTTCGACAAATTCAGCTTTGGCACCTACCTGTGGAACAGCGTGTTCATCACGGTGGTGGCCACCGCCTTGACTTTGCTGTTCAACTCGATGGCGGCATTTGCGTTGTCCAAATACCGTTTCAAAGGACAAAAATTTGTCTTCTTGTTGATCATTGCCACCCTGATGATTCCGCCCACCATCATTTTGGTGCCGGTATTTTTGGTCATCAACCAAGTCGGATTGCTCAACAGCTTGTGGGGGGTGATCTTGCCCGCGGTGGCCACGCCCACAGGCGTTTTCCTGTTGCGGCAATACATGCTGACCATCCCCGACGAGTTGCTCGAAGCAGCGCGCATGGACCACGCCAGCGAATGGCGTATTTACTGGCGCATTGTGTTGCCGTTGTCTGCGCCCGCTTTAGCCGTATTGGCCATCTTCTCGGTGATGTGGCGCTGGAACGACTTTTTGCTGCCGCTGATTGTGTTGTCGCAAAACGAGTTCTTCACGCTGCAACTGGCCCTGAATTCATTCCAAGGTGAGCTCAACACCCAATGGCATTACCTGTTGGCCATGACGGTCATCACCTTGCTGCCGGTGACTTTGGTTTTTGCCTTCTTACAACGCTACATCACCACGGGCATTGCCGGTGCGGGTGTCAAGTAACCCCTTTTCGATTGGACTCTCGCGTGTCAACCCTCACCCTTCAAGCCATTCACAAACAATTTGAGCAAACCCACGTCATTCATGGCGTTGACCTGGAAGTCAAAGACGGCGAATTTGTGGTCTTTGTGGGTCCCTCGGGCTGCGGCAAATCGACCTTGCTGCGCATGATTGCCGGTTTGGACGAACCCACCGACGGGCAGATCTTGATCGATGGTGCCAAGGTCAACCACATCGGCGCTGCCGACCGGGGTTGTGCCATGGTGTTTCAGTCGTATGCGCTCTACCCGCACATGACGGTGTATGCCAACATGGCATTTGGTCTTGAAAACGCGAAGGTTCCCAAAGCCGAAATCGAGAAAAAAGTCCAAGAAGCCGCGGCCATGTTGCGCTTGGACGAGCTGCTGCAGCGCCGCCCCACGCAACTCTCGGGCGGCCAGCGACAGCGCGTGGCGATTGGCCGCGCCATTGTGCGCAACCCCAAAATCTTTTTGTTCGACGAGCCCTTGTCTAACCTGGACGCCGAGCTGCGGGTCTCGATGCGCACCGAATTGCGCGAGCTGCACCAACGCCTCAAGTCGACCATGATTTACGTCACCCACGACCAAGTGGAAGCCATGACCATGGCCGACAAAATTGTCGTCTTGCGTGCGGGCCGGGTAGAACAGGTGGGCAGCCCAGAAGCACTGTACCAGCGGCCTTGCAACACTTTTGTGGCGGGCTTCATTGGCAGCCCACGCATGAACTTTTTGCCCTTTGCGGCACTGAAAGCGGCCAGTGGCCTGGCTCAAAGTTTGCCCAGCCACACCGACCAGGTGGGCGTTCGCCCAGAGCACTGGCAACTGTGCGAGGCGGGAGAAGGCCTAAGCGTGGAGGTCATCACTTCTGAATACATGGGATCACAACGCCTGGTTCAGGCCCGTTTGGGTGAGGCCCATCGCTTGGAGATTTTGGTCACCGGCGAGCAAGCGATTCAGAGCGGGCAATCACTGCACATCCATGTGAGCGCCGAACACCTGCACGCCTTTGACGCCCAAGGTCAACGCATTGAAGGACGCACCGCATGAAACCCATTGCTTCAGAAGCTTGGG
>JBJOIR010000113.1:0-3054 GCA_046047055.1 Pseudomonadota bacterium
TGCCAACGGCCACCAACATGGTGGCCACCGACTGGCGCGAAATGGCCCACAGCATTCAGCTGCAATCGGTCGACATTCCGTTGGCCGATCCGCACTTCTGGACGCTGCAAGGCTCGGTGCGTGTGGCGCAGTTGTGCCAGATGTACGACCTGACCTGGGGCTCGCATTCCAACAACCACTTTGATATTTCATTGGCCATGTTCACGCACTGCGCCGCGGCAGCGCCGGGCAAAGTCACCGCCATCGACACGCACTGGATTTGGCAAGACGGCCAGTTCTTGACGCAAAACCCCTTGCAAATCAAAGAGGGCTATGTGGATGTGCCCAAGAAGCCCGGGCTGGGCATCGAGATCGACCTGGTCGCGATTGAAAAAGCGCACCAACTTTATTTGCAGCACGGACTGGGCGCGCGAGACGACGCCATCGCCATGCAATTTTTGATTCCAGGCTGGAAATTCAACCCCAAAATGCCCGCGCTGGTGCGCTGAGCCTTGGGCAGCACCGACGACCGCTTGACGCATTGCACTCACTCACCCATTCGAATTTGGAGAAACACATGAATCTGGGATTTATCGGTCTGGGCATCATGGGCAAACCCATGGCCGGCCACTTGATGGCCGCTGGTCACACGCTCTTTGTGCATTCCCGCAGCGGTGTCCCCGCCGAGGTGCTGACCCAAGGCGCACAGGCATGTGCGTCGCCTGCTGAAGTAGCGCAAAAAGCCGACATCATTTTCACCATGGTGCCCGACACACCGCATGTGCAAGACGTGCTGTTTGGCGAGCACGGCATCGCCAAAGGCCTGACTGCAGGCAAAACGGTGGTCGACATGAGCTCGATCTCGCCCATTGCCACCAAGGGCTTTGCCGCGCAAATCAACGCGCTGGGTTGCGACTATCTGGATGCGCCCGTTTCGGGCGGTGAAGTTGGCGCCAAAGCGGCCAGCCTCACCATCATGGTGGGCGGCAGCGAGGCTGCGTTCAACAAAGTACAACCCCTGTTTGCCGTGATGGGCAAAAACATCACTTTGATTGGCGACAACGGCAGCGGCCAGACTTGCAAAGTCGCCAACCAAATCATCGTGGCGCTGAACATCGAGGCGGTGGGCGAGGCGCTGTTGTTTGCCGCCAAAGCAGGCGCAGACCCAGCCAAAGTGCGCCAAGCCCTGATGGGCGGCTTGGCCACCAGCCGCATTTTGGAGCTGCACGGCGAACGCATGATCAAGCGCACCTTCAACCCGGGGTTTCGCATCGAGCTGCACCAAAAAGACCTCAACTTGGCGCTGGAAGGCGCCAAGGCCATGGGGCTCAGTTTGCCCAACACCGCCAATGCCCAGCAATTGATGAACACGTGCGTGGCGCATGGCGGCGCCGCATGGGACCACTCGGGCTTGGTGCGCGCCCTCGAGATCGCAGCCAACTTTCAAGTGGCCGGCAACTAATCCCCAAACGACAACACATTCAAGAGACACGCCATGGACATGCCCATCAACCACTTCAAGCACGCGCTGCAATCAGGCCAAAAGCAAATCGGGCTGTGGTCGCACTTGTGCAGCAACATCAGCACTGAAATCTTGGCGCATTGCGGCTTTGACTGGCTGCTGCTGGACATGGAGCACTCGCCCAACGACATTCCTGAAATCTTGGCGCAACTGCAAGCCATGCAAGGCAGCCCCACCACGCCGATCGTGCGCCCGCCATGGAACGACATGGTGACCTTCAAACGCTTGCTCGACATTGGTGTGCAAACCCTGCTGGTGCCCTACATCCAAACCGAAGAAGAAGCGCGGCAAGCCGTCTCTTACACCCGCTACCCACCACACGGGGTGCGCGGTTATGCCGGTGCACCACGGGCCAGCCATTACGGGCGCGTCAAAGGCTATGCCCACAACAGCAGCGACGAAATTTGCGTGTTGCTGCAAGTCGAAACCGTGCAAGGCCTGCAAAACATCGAGGCCATCGCCGGTGTCGACGGCGTGGATGGGGTTTTCATTGGCCCCGGCGATTTGTCGGCCGCACTGGGCCACTTGGGCAACCCCAAGCACCCCGAAGTCTTGAAAGTCATTGACGAAGCCATTGCCCGCATCCGCGCTTGCGGCAAAGCAGCGGGCATCTTGACGGGCGACGAAGCACTGGCCAAACACTATGTTGAGCAAGGCTGCCTGTTTGTTGCGGTGGGCGCCGATCAAAACGTGTTGCGCGACAGCGCGACGGCACTGGCCGGTCGATTCAAATCTTGAAGACGGAACCCCAAATGTTGAACCCACTTCCCTCTGGTATTCGATTTCCCCGCTTGTTGCTCACCGGTGCCGGTGGCAACTTGGGCCAAGAGTTGCGCCCGCGCCTCAAAGCTTATTGCGACGTGCTGCGCGTCAGCCACCGCCGCGACCTGGGCCCGGCAGCGGCGGGCGAAGAGGTACAAATCGCCTCGCTCGAAGATGCCGACCAAATGATGGCGTTGCTCGAAGGCGTGAGCGCCGTGGTGCACATGGGCGGTGTCTCTACCGAGCAGCCTTGGGCGCCCATTTTGGCGGGCAACATTGTGGGCATGGTCAACCTGTACGAAGCCGCTCGCCTCAAAGGCGTCAAGCGCATTGTGTTTGCCAGCTCCAACCACGTCACGGGCTTTTACCGCCAAGACGAAGTGGTCAACACCCGCATGCCGCCCAAGCCCGACGGGTTTTATGGCTTGTCCAAAGCCTTTGGCGAAGACGTGGCTCAACTGTATTGGGACCGTTGGGGCATTGAGACCGTGAGCCTGCGCATTGGCTCGTCTTTTACTGAGCCGCGTGACCGCCGCATGTTGGCCACCTACTTGAGCTACGACGACCTCGAGCGCTTGGTGGTGGCCGCGCTGACCGCGCCTATCGTTGGGCACAGCATCATTTATGGCATGTCGGACAACCAAACCACTTGGTGGGACAACACGCATGCCAAACACATTGGCTACCGGCCGCAAGACTCTTCCGACGTTTTCCGTCATGCGGTCGAGGCCCGCCAGCAAACCATCGACCAACAAGACCCGGCCGCCATTTACCAAGGCGGTGCGTTTGTG
>JBJOIR010000114.1:0-3009 GCA_046047055.1 Pseudomonadota bacterium
GCCTCATGAAAGCCGCCAAGCTCTGCCCGCAAGCCATCTTGTTGCCCGTGGACTTTGACCGTTACCGGCATTACTCACGCACCTTCAAATCCATCATCACCGACATCGCGCCCGTCATGCAAGACCGTGGCGTGGACGAGGTGTACATCGACTTCACCGCAGTGCCGGGCGGTCAGCGTGAGGGCGGTCGGGTGTTGGCACGGCTGATTCAAAAAAGCATTTTTGATGCGACCGGCCTGACCTGTTCGATCGGTGTAGCGCCCAACAAACTCATTGCCAAAATGGCCAGCGAGTTCAACAAGCCCAACGGCATTTCCATCGTGCACGAGGCCGACCTGCAAAACCTGATCTGGCCACTGGCTTGCCGCAAGATCAATGGCGTGGGCCCCAAGGCCGATGAAAAACTCAAAGGCTTTGGCATCCACACCATTGGCGAACTGGCAGCGCGCGAGCCGCATTGGCTGGTGGAACACTTTGGCAAAAGCTATGGCGCCTGGCTGCACGAGGCCGCCTGGGGACGCGATGACCGGCCACTAGAAACTGAGAGCGAACCCGTCAGCATGAGCCGCGAGACCACGTTTGAGCGCGACCTGCATGCCGTGCGCGACCGCGACGAGTTGGGCGCGGTGTTCACCCGCTTGTGCCAACAAGTGGCCGCCGACCTGAAGCGCAAAGGCTACGAAGGCCGCACCATCGGCATCAAAATTCGATATGACAACTTTCAAGCTGTGACGCGAGACCAAAGCATCGACGGCTACACCCACGACGCCCAACGCATTCGCCAAGTGGCGGGGCAATGCCTGAAACGTGTCGACCTGTCTCGCCGCATTCGATTGCTGGGCGTGCGCGTGGGCACGCTGGTCAAGGCCGGGACAGCCGCCCACCCCGACAAGCCCTACATTGCCGCAGAGGAGACACCCTATGAACAAGCTGACCTGTTTTTCACTGACAACTGAGGGCCACATCGCCCATTTGGTGATGAACCGCCCCGAGGCGATGAACACCATGCACCCCACTTTTTGGCGTGAGTTGCATGAGGTGCTGACCGACATCCACAAGGCCGGCACCGCTCGGGCGCTGGTGATCTCCAGCACAGGCAAACACTTCAGCGCAGGCATGGACTTGCAAACCTTTGGCAGTGCCATCCAGATGGACGACAGCAGCGCTGAAGGCCGTTCGGCCGTGTACGACCTGCTGACCGACATGCAGCACACCTTCACTTTGCTCGAAGAACTGCGCATTCCGGTGATTGCCGCCATCCACGGCGGTTGCATTGGCGGCGCGGTGGACATGGTGACCGCTTGCTGCCTGCGCTATGCCTCGGCCGACGCATTTTTCTGCATCCAAGAAATCAACATCGGCATGGTGGCCGACGTGGGCACTTTGCAGCGCTTGCCCAAGTTGCTGCCCATGGCACTCGTCAAAGAACTGGCCTACACCGGCAGGCGCCTGAGTGCCGACAAAGCCCTCGCCCACGGCTTGGTGAACGAAGTGCTGCCCACCCACGAAGCCACTGTGGCCGCCGCCCTGCAAGCGGCCAAAGAGATCGCCAGCAAACCACCCGTGGCCATTTGGGGCACCAAGCAAGTGCTGCACTACGCCCGTGACCACAGCACCGAAGACAGCCTGCGTCACATGGGCTGGCTGCAAGGCGCCATCTGGAGCAACGCCAACGTGCGCGAAGCCATCAACGCCATGCAACAAAAACGCGAGGCGAACTTCGCGCCGCTGCCCCCGCTCAAGGGGTTCAGAGAGTTCGGCTGATTGGCGATGTTTGAGTCATGAAAATCTTCCACAACGCCCGCCACGCTGAGCACGCAGGCCGACAAGAAATGTTTCGCGGCCGCATGGTCGATTGCCATGAAGTGCCCGAGCGTTTGCAACATGTGCTGGACGAACTGGCGCGGCGGCCCGTGGGCACTTTGCATGTGCCTGCAGCCCACCTGCCTTTAGATGCAGCTGTGCAGCGGGTGCACAGTGCAGATTATTTGGACTTTTTGGCCCACGCGTGGCGCGACTGGGTGGCGCTGGACCCGGCCAACGCAACCGTAGACGCCCTGCCCTCGGTCTGGCCTCTGGCTTCTCGCCATGGGTTTCGCACGGATGTGCCGCCGTTCAACTTTGCGGCGCGGCTGGGGCAGTATGCCTTCGACTCGGGCACCCCCTTGATGGCCGGCAGCTGGGCCGCTGCGCGTGAAGGGGCCGCCTGTGCACTGGCCGCCGCCCAAGCCGTTTTGGGTGGCGAGCGTGTGGCCATGGCGCTGACCCGCCCACCGGGCCACCATGCCGGCCCCAATTACATGGGCGGTTATTGCTTCATCAACAACGCCGCCGTTGCCGCGCAAGCCTTGCGCGACGGTGGGCTGCCGCGCGTGGCCGTGCTCGATGTGGACTACCACCACGGCAACGGCACGCAAACTTGTTTTTATGAGCGCAGCGATGTGTTCACCGCCTCCATCCACGGCGACCCGCGCACCGAATATCCGTTCTTTTTGGGCCACGCCGACGAGCGCGGCCATGGCGCAGGCGAAGGCTTCAACCTCAACCTGCCGTTGCCACGCGGCACTGGGTTTGAGGTTTGGTGGGCCACGCTACAAACCGCATTGCAGGCGGTGAGCAACTTTGCGCCGCAGGCGCTGGTGGTGCCGCTGGGGCTGGATACTTTTGAGGGCGACCCGATTTCTGGCTTCAAGTTGAAAAGCAGCCACTACCTGAAAGTGGGCCAAGCCATCGCCCAATTGGGCCTGCCCACAGTGTTGACCTTTGAGGGCGGCTACGCCGTGGCCGATGTGGGCGTGAACACGGTGAATGTGTTGGAAGGATTGCACCGCTAGGCGCAGCCAACAGAGGCATTTGCCCCTGCTGCACTTGCTGTTGGGCCTTACTGCCGCGCAGTGCGCACGTTGGGCGGCAACTTGCCCGGTGCGCTGGTGCGCCAGGGGTTGATGTCCAGCCCGCCTCGGCGGGTGTAGCGGGCGTACACCGTGAGTTGGGTGGGTTTGCAGCGCG